>JBFWPD010000048.1:0-14274 GCA_050250175.1 Vicinamibacterales bacterium | reverse complement strand
CGAAGGCAGCCTCGAGTACATCGAGAACGGCAGCGGCCAGCTCGAGTCGCGCAGGTTGACCGGCCAATTCAACATCGAGTTCGAGTCGAGCGACCAGTTCGAGGTCGAAGTCAACGACAACTACGAGCTGCTCCCCGAGCCATTCGACGTCGAGGACGACGTGACGATCCCCATTGGAGGCTACTCCTTCAAGGACTTCGAGGTCGCGTACTCGCTGGGGCAGCAGCGGCGGATCTCGGGGATGCTGACGCTGCAGCGGGGCGAGTTCTACGACGGCACGATCACGGCGGCGACGCTGCAGGGCGCGCGCGTCTCGGTGACCGACCAGCTGTCGGTCGAGCCAAGCATCTCCATCAACCGCGTCGAGCTTCCTTACGGCGAGTTCACGACGCGCCTCATCCGCGCCCGTACGGACTATGCGTTCTCGCCTCGAATGTTCGCGACCGCGCTGATGCAGTTCGCGTCGGACAGCAACATCTACAGCAGCAACTTCCGGTTCCGCTGGGAATACCAGCCCGGCAGCGAGTTGTTCGTGGTCTATACCGACGAGCGGGATACGCTGGGCCTCGGCTATCCTGATCTGAGGAACCGGGCGTTTGTCGTCAAGGTGAACCGTCTCGTTCGCTTCTGACAGGCGCCGGCCCGAGGGTGGGCATGCGAAAGCTGTGGCTCGTCGCTCTTCTGCTGATCGCGTTGGCCGCCTGGCTCTATCAGGTCGCGGGCGTGAGGCTCGCCCTCGACGGGTCCGGCTACATCCCGCGATTCCTGTCGACCGCGCCCGATTACGACGCGCTCGACGCTGACCGCGAGCGCCAGCGCCATGAGGCGGTTGCCCGGCCGGAGCCTTCTCCGGCCCTGCGGAACGCCACTCCTGCGACGGCGATCGAGCCGCCGCAGGTTCCTGCTCCCGCGCCACAGGTCGACGCGGCCGACGCTGCGGCGGCCGGCTCGCCAGTCTCTGCGAACCCGCCAGCGCAACTGACGCCCGCGGCAGGCGGCGAGGAGCCATCGTGGGCGGACTTTCGCGGGGCCGAGCGTGATGGCCGCTATCGCGGCGAGCCGATCCTGACCGACTGGTCGCCCGACGGGCTGACACAACTCTGGAAGCACCCGATCGGCCTTGGCTACGCGTCGTTCGTCGTTGCCGGTGACCGCGCATTCACGATCGAGCAGCGGCGGAACGAAGAAGTGGTCGCCGCCTACGACGTCGCGACAGGACGCGAGCTCTGGACCGTCCGCTGGGAGGGGGAGTTCCGGGAGAGCATGGGCGGCAACGGCCCTCGAGCGACCCCCACGTACCATGACGGCCGTCTGTACGCGCTCGGCGCCTTCGGCGAGCTCCGCTGTCTGAACGCCGCAACCGGCGAGGAAATCTGGCGGGTCAACATCCTCGAGGACAACGACGCCCGCAATCTCGGCTGGGGGATGTCGGCCGCGCCGCTCATCGTAGACGACACGGTCGTCGTGCTGCCAGGCGGACCGGGTGGCAACTCGGTCGTCGCGTATCACCGCGTGACGGGCGAGCGCGTCTGGTCGGCGCTCGACGATCGCCAGGCGTACACGTCTCCGATGCTCGTGACAATCGCGGGCGTGCGCCAGATTCTCATCGTGAGCGCGACACGCGCCCTCGGACTGACGCCCGACGGAACGCGGGTGCTCTGGGACTATCCGTGGCCGACGAGCCAGGGGATAAACACCGCGCAGCCGCTGCTGCTCGGCGCCGATCGGGTCTTTCTCTCAGCCAGCTATGGCCAGGGCGCGGCCGTGTTCGAGGTTGTGCCCGAGGGTGATGGGTTCGCCACGCGCACGATCTGGGAGAACCAGCGCATGAAGAACAAGTTCACGAGCTCCGTCCTGCACGAGGGCTATATCTACGGACTCGATGAATCGATTCTCGCGTGCGTCGACGCGGCGACGGGCGAGGTCCAGTGGAAAGCGGGCCGGTACGGTTACGGTCAGATCATGATCGCCGGGGACCGGTTGATCGTGCTGACGGAGGACGGCGAGGTCGTCCAGGTGCGCGCGACACCCGAGAGACACGAGGAACTGGGATCGTTCCAGGCAATCGAAGGCAAGACCTGGAATCATCCGGTCATCGCAGACGGGCGGCTCCTGGTGCGGAACATCCGCGAGATGGCCGCCTTCGACATCGGGGCGGAGTAGGGCGGGAGGGGGCAGGACGGGCAGGAGGGGCGGGTAGGGCAGGTAGGGAAGGCAGCGTGACGCGCGTGCGTGCCCTGGAGCCCGTAGCCTGGAGCCCGTAGCCTGGAGCCTGCAGCCTGCAGCCCCGAGCCTGCTACAGGCCAAACATCAGATAGCAGATCGCCGCGCCGACGACGGCCATGGAGAGGCCCCAGGCGAGGAGCTTGTTGAACAGCTCGCGGCTCGTTTCGACTGGCGCTGACGCGATACAGAGGGCGCCAATCGTCGAGAGCGGCGACACGTCGACGAGATGGCCGCCGACGTTCATCGATGCGGCAATCGCGAGCGGATCCGCGCCGCCCAGCTGCTCCGCCAGTCCAGGCACCATCGGCAGGAACGCCGGAAGGACGACGCCGGACGTGCTGCTGTAGACGGAGATCAATCCGGTCAGGAACGCCACGACCGCCGTGACCGAGTCCGCCGTCGATATGCGCGCCACCAGCGACACGAGCAGATCCACGCCCTGCGCTTCCTCGAGCACGGCGATGAGCACGGTGACGCCGCTGACCATCACGATCACGCTCCAGGGCATCTGACGCACGGCTTCGCGATCGTCGGCGGCGCCGAGCAGGACCAGCACGACGGAGGCGAGAAACGCGCCCATGCCGACCTGCACGCCGAAGAAGAACGCGCTGAGGATCAGCAGCCCGATCGCGGCGAGTGTGAGCCAGTGCTGCTGCGTGAAGCGCTGAGAGCTCTCGTCGGCTGCGGCAACCTCGGCCGCCTCGTCGGTCTCACCTGCCCGGAACAGCCGAAGCCCCCCGAACAGCGCGTAGCCCGCGAACGCGACGAATGCGTGCGCGAAGACATTGGTGAGAAACGTGGCAGCCTCGTGGCCAGGCATGCCGATGCGGGCCATGATGCCGTTCACGATCACACCGGTCGGCGCGATGGGCGACAGCGATCCGGCGTTCGCGCCGTTGCCGACCATGATGGCCATGAGAAACAGCGGAATACCCGCACGCGCCGATGTGGCCATCGCCATGGGGGCGATGAGCGCCGCCGTCGCGATGTTGCCCGGGCCGACCGACGACAACGACGCCGCCAGGACGAAGAACATGATCGGGACGAGGCCGCGATTGCCGCGGCAGGCGCTCACCGCGTGATGCGCGACGCGGTCGAGCGTCCCGTTACAGCGTGCGATCGTGAACAGCAGGGTCACGCCGGCCAGCGTCAGGAACAGCTGGCTCGGGAACCCACCCATCACGGTGTTGACTGGAATGCCGCCAAGGTAGACGCCGACGATCCAGGCGAGCGCGATTGCCAGCAGTCCGACGTTCAGCGTGGTGAAGCAGCTGACGGCAACGGCGATCGCGAGCGCGGCGACGGAAAGGGCAGCAAGGCTCATGTCAGCGTCCCGTGAAGGTCGGCGTCCGTTTCGCGAGAAACGCCGCGACGCCTTCGCGGAAGTCCTCGCTGCCGTAACAGGCGGCAATGCAGTCGTCGGCGAGCGATGGATCGATGCGCCGGGCCTCCTGGATCCGCCGCACGACGGTCTTTGTCGCGAGCAGCGTGAGCGGCGCGTGGGTGATCAGTGTCTCGGCCAGGGCGCGGACTTCACGATCGATTCCGGCCGCATCGACGACCCGGTTTGCGAGCCCGAGCGAAGAAGCCTCGATCGCGTCGACGAGCCGTCCGGTGAAGAGGAGGTCTTTCGTGCGCGCGGGACCCAGCAGGTCGATCATGCGCGCCAGATTCGCGGCGGACAGGCAGTTTCCAAGCGTCCGGGCGATCGGCACGCCGAAGCGCGCGTCGGTGCTGCAGACGCGCATGTCACACGCCAGGGCGACCACGCAGCCGCCGCCGGTGGCGACCCCCTGCACCTGGGCGATCGTTGGCTTGGTCACCCGCTCGAGCCTGTCGAACACGGTGTCCAGGCGCCGTTCATAAGCCAGCGCATCGTCGCGGGTCGCAAATTGCGTAAACTGGCCGATGTCCGTGCCCGAGACGAAGGCCTTGCCGCCCGCTCCCTTCAGGATCAACACGCGGACGGCGGGATCGCTGTCAACGCGATCGCAGGCTTCGGACAGGGCTTCGTACATGTCCCAGGTCATGGCGTTTCTGGCTTCCGGGCGATTGAACGTCAGGAACGCCAGGGGACCGTCGGTTTCATAAATCGCGCGCGGAGTGGACACGTGACAGCTCCTCAATCAGGAGACGCTGGAGTGCGGCAGACCGGCAATGCGCTGGAGGGGATACGCGTGCTCGACGTCACGCAGGTGATGGCCGGCCCCTTCTGTGCGATGCAACTATGCGACATGGGCGCCGACGTGATCAAGGTCGAACCCCCGGCCGGCGATTCGACCCGGCACATGGCGGGAGCGTCAGGATCCGACAGCCCGGGGTTCAACGCCGTCAACCGCGGCAAGCGCGGCATCGTGTTGAATCTGAAGTCGCCGGCCGCGCAGGAGGCGTTCCGGCGGCTCACGCGCACCGCTGACATCATCGTCGAGAACTATCGTCCCGGGGTGATGCGAGGGTTCGGTCTCGACTACGAGACCCTGTCGCGCGATCAGCCCGGACTTATCTACGCCTCGATCTCCGGTTACGGACAGACCGGACCGTCAGCGGGGAAGGGCGGCTTCGATCTGGTGGCGCAGGGCGTGTCGGGCCTGATGTCGATCACCGGGGAGCCAGGCGGCGCGCCGATGAAGGTGGGCGTTCCGTTGACGGACCTCGGTGCCGGCCTGTTCGCGCTGTCGGCAATCCTCGCGGCGCTCTACCACCGTACGCAGACCGGACGCGGCCAGTACATCGACACCTCGCTGCTCGAGGCAGGGGTCGCACTATCGGTCTGGGAAGCGACCGAGTTCTTCACCACCGGGCGGACGCCTGCCCCAATGGGATCGGCGCACCGGATGATGGCGCCGTATCAGGCCGTGCGCTGCGCCGACGGCTACGTCACGGTGGGCGCGGCCAACAACCGGCTCTTCCTGCGGCTGTGCGAGCTGCTGGGACATCCTGAATGGGCGCGGGATCCCGACTACGCCGATGACACGCGGCGTGTGCGGAACCGCGCGGCGCTCGCGGCGCTGATCGAGTCGGTCACCTCCCAGAAAAGTCGCGACCACTGGATCGCGCTGTTCGAGGAGGGCGGACTGCCGTGCGGTCCCATCAACTCGTACGACCAGGTGTTTGCGGACGCGCAAGTGCAGGCGAGAGGGATGGTGATGGAGACGAATCATCCCTCACTCGGGAGGCTGCGGACGATCGGCGCACCCGTCAAGATGTCAGCGACGCCGCCCGTTGCGGGCCGTCCGGCGCCGATGCTCGGCCAGCATACGCACGAGGTGCTTCGGGGCGTGGGGTACAGCGACGTTGAGATCGAGCAATTGCTTTCTGAAGCCTGAAGCCTGTAGCCTGTAGCCTGTAGCCTGAAGCCTGAAGCCCGAAGCCCGTGTAGCCCCTCCTCAGCCCGCGGGCGCCTGTTCTCCCACGTGATCGTCTTCCTCTACGTCCCGCTGCGGCTGAGCGCGATGGTGGGGCCTCGCGAACAGACAAACGCCGGGTGTGTTTCCCAGCAGCACGATGGAAATCGTGTAGTACGCGAGCACGCTGATCGCGAGCGGCGCCCAGAAATAGCCGAGCGCAAGGAAGGCCAGCAACGCCAGGGCCATCGTGACGGCGACGTCCCACGCGGCCGCCGCCAGGCGCCTCGCGGAACCCTCCAGAAGACGGCCCGCCGAGAACCCGGCGTCGGCGTCGGCAAGGGTGAGCCTGAGAACCACAGAGGCGGAATGTCCAGCCTGACTGCGTGCGGACGCGACCGGCGGATTGTGGATGGGATCTGATGCGAGGAACGGGGCCTCGGGGTCGGGGTGGCGCTCGAGAAACTCCGCGAGGACCTCATCTGGATCCAGGCCGATCGCCGCGGCGTACGAGCGGACGAACGATCGTCTGAAGATTCCCGACGGCCAGCGCGAGACATCGCCGTTCTCCAGGTCCGACAGCAGTCCGGCCCGGATGTTCGTGTTGGCTGCGATCGATGCGAGCGTGATCTTCCGGCGCTCGCGTTCGGCGCGCAGGCGTGCTCCGAGGCTCTCAGGTATTCCCACGGCTTCCTGTGTGCAGTGACGCTGCGCGCCCTTGCAAGTTTGAGACCTCGTGTTATCCAGCAGGAGCGGCTGCAGCGTGAAGCGATCCGCGACAGTGACCGTGTAACGGTCCCGCGGACTTGCGTTCGTCGGGCCGCTCCCGCGATGATTCGCCCATGGGAATTCTCGAATGGCTCCAGGGAGTCACCGAACGCCAGCCCACCGAGCGTGGCGACACCGACACGGTGCGCCGGATCGTCGCGGAGCTGGATCGCCTCGAACCGGCGCGTGCGCGCCATCTCGCCGCGTTTGCGTACGTGCTCAGCCGGGTCGCCGGCGCCGACCTGCACTACAGCAGCGAGGAGATGCAGCGCATCGCGCAGATCGTGCAGGACGTTGGACACCTGCCCGAAGAGCAGGCCGTCCTTATCGCTGAGATTGCGAAGAGCCAGAACCGCTTGTTTGGTGGGACTGAGAACTTTCTCGTGACGCGTGAGTTCAATCAGATCGCGACCGACGAGCAGCGGAGCAGTCTTCTCGATTGCCTCTTTGCGATTGCGGCCGCCGACCACGCCGTGTCAGGCGACGAGGAACAGCAGATCCGCCAGATTGCCAGCGAGCTCGGACTGACTCACGAGGACTTCATCAGGGCGCGCATGGCCCATTCGGACAAGCGCACGGTGCTGAAGCAGACCGGGAAGGCGTGACTCCGGGAGGACTCACGATCCGGCTGGTCTGGGAGGGCGATGGCGGGATCAGCCCCAGACGATCACGTGCTGGATCGGCATCACTTGGCGTCCCCATGAATGCCGGCGCGTGCCGGCTCCGTTGACCGGCCGTCGTGAGTGGCTGCCGCAACCAGCAGCCGCTCGAGATGTTCTTCACGCCCAAGCGCCGCCGCCACGTCGCTGAAGTACTCGGCGATCGTTCCGCGCGCGTGATGCATCGTCAATCGGTACGGGCCCTGCCGACCGAGTGCTTCCAGTTCCCATCGAACCAGGTCCTGACCCGCCGCGAAGAATCCAGTCATCGGCCGGCACATAGACAATTTCGATGCCGTGTCGATATGCGCCGATTTTCATGGAAGTCCTCACTTTGAGTGTCGCTCGCTCGTGACAGAACTGTCATCGAAGCCTCGTGAGCGTCGCCGCTTGTCAGACATCCATCCATAGACTCAGCCGTATGTGAAGTCGATACGTCCTGAGTGAGCCACGCCGATCGGGGCGTACGAAACGGCATTCCGCGGCGCAGCCGGTGGCTCCTGGCGGTTGCCGGCGGCCTCGTGCTCGTCACGCCGGCCGCAGGGCAGATCTCTGGTCTCCTGCAGCCGCGCCTCCTGCTCTCTGAGAGCTGCGAGGTGACGGGTTACGGAGGCGGGACAGACCGCGTGGTCGTCCGCTGCAGTCCCGGCGGCATTGGCTTTCGGATCGCTCTCGAGCACGAAGGACGTGCAGGCAGCGACCTTCGCGCGGGCGCAGAACGGTCACGAGTGGTCCTCGCAGGGCAGGAGGAAGGGTTTCTGCTTCCCGAACTGGCGGAGCGTCGTGAAACGGGCAGAGTGGCGGTCATCTGGTAGCGGCAGACATAACCGCATGAGGGAACAGTCATGAGAGTGGTCAGAGCAGCAATCCTCGTTGTGATGACGATTGGTGCGACGTCAGGAACCGCATATGCCCAGCTCACGGGCACTCTTGGAGCGGAGCTCGATCTGACGACGGCGTGCACCCTGTCCGGAGAGTCGGAGACGACCGGCGTTGATTTTGGTCTCCTTGACTTTGGAACGCAGCCGGCCACCTTCGTGGGGCTGCTGCAGGCGCAGGCAGCAGGGACTGGTGGGAACACGGAGATTCTCTGCTCCGCCGATGTGACCGGGGTCACGATCACCGTCGATGGCGGTGGCAACGGGGGCCAGGGCACCGCGATCGGAGACGGAAGCCGTGCGCTGACCGACGGCGAGGGCAATTTCGTGCCCTACGAGGTGTACTCGACGTCCGGCACGACGTCGCCCTATCCGTCCAACGGCTCCGGCGTAAGCGTGACGATTGCGACGCCCGGCGAGCCGTTCGTCCTGCCGATCTTCGGCCGTGTCAACAAGACGAGTCCGAATGCGCTGGCCGCTGGCAATTACACCGACACGCTGCAGGTCACGATCGAGTTCTAGACATGTCAGCGGGCCGAGACGCGGCGCGGCTTGCGTTCGTGGCGGTCCTGGCCTTCGCGCAGCCCGATGCGCTCGGTGCCCAGAGCTTCACCGTCACGGCCGAAGTCGTCGAGGGTTGTGCCCTCGTCGGCTCGGGCCAGGCCAGCGGGATCGATTTCGGAGTGCTCGACTTCGGCACCTATCCGGCCGTGCAGACCGGACCGGTGACCGCATCGGTCTCGGCGCCTGGCGGTGGCTCCGTACAGCTCGAGTGCACGCCCGGACTGGAGCTGCAGGTTGCGGTCGACGGCGGCCAGCATCTCACGGGATCGCAACGGCGTCTCGGGGATGGTGACGGCTCGTTCGTTCCGTATTCGCTGTTCAGCACGCCTGGCCACGACACGCCGATTCCGGTGACCGGCAACATTCCGGTCACCGTTCCGGGAACGGGCTTCGTGGATCTTCCCATCTACGGACTTGCGGTGCTTCCGGGCACGTCGGCGATGCCTGGCGGCTACGGAGATTCGGTCCAGATCACGCTGTCCTGGTAGTGGAGGCTCGGACGTCATGAAGAGTCCAGTTGGCAGAATCATGAAAATCCTTGTTGCTCTTCTCCTGGTGACTGCGGCGGGCGAGGCGTCTGCTTTTGCTCAACCGTCGTCAGTGATGATCTGGCCGATTCATCCTGTCGTCCGCGCGGGTGAAAAGGCGACGGCTCTCTGGCTCGAGAATCGTGGAGCTGCGCCAGTGACGCTCCAGATCAGAGTCGTCGGCTGGGAACAGACGGACTTCGACGACGAGTACCGCGAACGACCCGATGGTCTGATTGCCAGCCCTCCAATGGCGACCATCGAGCCCGGACGACGCCAGCTGGTACGGCTCACGCGGTTGACCGAGCCTCCGGCCGCCCGGGAGCTCGCGTACCGGGTCCTCGTCGACGAGTTGCCCCCTGTCAATCGGGCCGCTGCGGTTCCGGCAGCCAACCAGGCGGCTATGGGCGTGACATTCCGCATGCGGTACTCGCTCCCGCTGTTTGTCCATGGTCCCGGACTCGAGTCGCCGTCCGCTTCCGCCAATGCGTCGGTGTCATGGCGAATCGTCTCCGACGGTCCGATGCGATGGCTCGAGGTGAGGAACGACGGCACAACGCATGTGCGGCTCACCAACACGCGCATGTTCACGGCCGATTCAGGCTTCGACCTCGCGCCAGGGTTGCTCGGCTACGTTCTCGGGCACTCGACGATGCGATGGAGGCTGCCGGATAGCGCACCTGCGGGTGAGGGAGTGACGCTCGAGACTCGCATCAACGGCGCCCTCGTCCTTCCTGTCTCTCACGACTGATGCATCGTCCAGCGGGACCGCGAGTCGGGCTGGCTTGCTGCACCCGCTGGCGGGCGAGTGCTGTCCTGCTCGTCTGCCTCGCGTTTCTGAATGAGGGGATGCTTGCCGCAGGGGCGCCGGCACAGCGCGCAGCGGCGCAGGCCGCACCGGCTCAGACCGCCACGCTGTATCTCGAGGTCGTAGTCAACGGCCTCGCGACCGGACGCGTCATCGCGGTCGAATCCCGGGACGATCGGCTCTTTCTCGATCCTCGCGATCTCGCGTCTCTCGGCATCCCCATCGAGGCGACTGCCGGTTCGCCCGTCCCGCTGGACGAGATTCCGAACGTCGAGCATCGCTACGATCGGTATCGGCAACGCCTCGAGATCACGGTGCCAGTCGACTGGCTGCCCGCGCACACCATCGGCGCGACCCGCATTCAGCAGCACATCCCTCCACAGACGAGCCTCGGCATGGTCTTCAACTACGACCTGCACGCTGCGATGCCTGAAGGGCGGGACGGACATCTGTCGATCTGGACCGAACAGCGCCTCTTCGACCGGTGGGGCGTGGTGTCGAACAGCGGTGTGGTACGGCGCGGCGTGGGCCCGCGAGGCGCCGGCGGACGGGGTTCGTATATGCGGTACGACACACGCTGGTCGTATACCGACGAGGACCGGCTGTTGTCCTTTGCGGCCGGTGACGTGGTCACTGGGGCGTTGCCCTGGACATCGGCAATCCGTCTCGGAGGCGTCGTCGTCGAGCGAAACTTCGCGAGCCGGCCGGACATCGTCACCTACCCGCTACCTCGGTTCGCCGGGCAGGCTGCGGTGCCGACGGCCGTGGATGTCTTTGTGAATGGCAGCCACGCTCTGAGCGAAGAAGTGCCACCCGGTCCGTTCGTGGTCAACACCGTGCCGATCGTCGAAGGCGCTGGACGGGCGACCGTCGTCACCACCGACGCACTGGGCAGGGAAACTTCCAGGAGTCTGTCGTTCTATGTCGCCAGCAACCTCCTTCAACGGGGGCTGTTCACCTACTCCGCGGCCGCAGGAGTGGCACGGCGCACCTTCGGGCTCTCTTCGTGGAGCTACAGAGGGCCGGCCGCTTCTGGATCCTTCAGGTACGGCCTCACCAATTTCCTGACGGTCGCGGGACACGCAGAGGTCGGGGAGCGGATCGCATCGGGGGGAGCCGGCGCGGACCTTCGGCTGCACACCTTCGGCGTGCTCGGCGGCTCTCTGGCCACTGGCGGACACGCCGGCTCGAGCGGACTGCAGTATTCGGCGAGCTACAGCTATGCGCGGCCGCGCTTCAGCGTGATGCTCCAGCGCCTGGAACGGCAGAGGGACTTTGCCGATCTGTCGGAGTATGGACAGTCCATTGGCGATCCGCTGACTGGCCGACTCGCGCGACGTGTCGATCAGGTCACCGCCGCTGCTGCGCCTCCTTTCGTCGGCGGCACCATTGGACTTGGCTACTTCTCCGTCGACGGCGACGAGTCCGGAAGGCAGCGGCTGGTCAATCTGTCGTACTCGCGCCGGTTCGTCCTGGGAACGAGCGTCTACCTGTCGGCGACGCAGGCGCTGGGGCAGGGGCGCCGGCCGACCGTGAGGTTTCAAGTCGTTCGCCCGCTTGGACGGCAGGGGAATCTCACGGCGACAAGCGCGAGTCCAGGTGGTGCAGAGTCGGTGCGGCTGCAGTACAGCAGAAGTGCGCCGCTCGCAGGCGGCCTCGGTTGGACGGCCGGCGTGTCACCCACGCGAGAGGGTCACCAGCAGGCGGACGTGACGTGGAGAACGCCCTACGCGCAGGTGCAGGGAGGGTTCTACGGAAAGCCCGCATCACTGACGCGCTGGGCCGGCCTGTCTGGATCGGTCGTGATTCTCGGGCGCGAGATTGCGGCGACCAATCGCGTCGACGACGCGTTCGTCGTGGTGGATGCGGCTGGCCACCAGGGGGTCCCGGTCCTCTTCGAGAATCAGGTGGTGGGACGTACCAACGGGCGGGGGAGGCTCATGGTCCCTGGAGTGAGCGCCTACTACGCGTCGAAGTTCTCGATCGACCCGCTCGCCCTGCCTTCCGGCGTCACCGTCGACGTCGTGGAGCAGCGCGCGGCCGTACGGCCTCGAAGCGGTGCGGTCATCCGGTTTTCGCTGGCGAGCAATCTATCCGCGCTCGTGACGCTCGTTGACACAGAAGGCCGGCCGCTTCCGCTGGGTCTGCCGGTGACCCACGTCGGGACCGGGCAGCAAGGCATTGTGGGCTGGGACGGATTGACGTACTTCGATCGCCTGCAGCCTCGAAACATCCTGCGCGTCGATTTGCCGAACGGTCAATCGTGCGCCGTCATCTTCGTACTCGACCCGGACTCGTCGGAGACTGCGCGGATCGGACCGCTGACGTGTCAGCCCGCGGTGGAGCCAGGAGCCCGATCGTGCGACGCGCCGCAATCGGGCTGGGTGTCATCGCCTGCGTGCTGTTCGCGCGCCGCGCCGACGCCGACTGCAATGACGTTGCAGCCGGCGATGCAAGCTTCGGGACCGCGACGTCCTTTGCGGTGCGGACGACGCAGTCGAATACGTCGACGACAAACGCCGGTCTGAACTGCTCCGGAACGCTTCTGACTGTGTTCCAGTCGAACGATCACATCTTCGCCAGGCTGCAGTCCGCCAACGGGGGAATGCTTGGTCCCGGCGGCGACGTGATCCCGTATTCCGTGTTTGCCGATAGCGCCCGAACGGTCCCCATCGCCTTTGGCGTGCAGTTCGACTACGTCAGCGAAACGCTTCTGAACCTGCTGGGCCTCTTCGCGGGGCCGTCGACGAACCTGCCCATGTTCTTCACGACAGTCACGGGTGCGAATGTCGCAGCGGGCAGCTATACGGACACCATCACCATCCAGTGGGAGTGGAGCTACTGTGAGGGTATCGGTCTTCTTGGCCTGTGCATCGGGCTGGATACCGGCAGCGGTTCGTCGAGCTTCGACGTCACCATGAGCGTCGACAACGCCTGCCAGATTACGTCGACGCCAGACGTGCACCTCGGCCAGGCGCCCACCGCCAGCCAGTTCGCGCCAACCGGACAGAGCGTGGCAGTGGTCTGTACGAAGAACCTGTCGTTCTACACGGTGGGGCTGAGCGCCGGCGATCACTTCTCAGGCGGTCACCGGCGGATGGAAGACGGCGGGGCGTTTCTCGAGTACGACATCTTCAGGCCCGGTGGTGGCGTCTGGGGGAATGTCGGATCGGAGCGCGTCGCCAATGAGGAACCGGGGCACGGCGTAGACGCGGAGTCGTTTGAGTACACCGTGGACGTCTACGACGAACAGCCGACGCCTCCGGTTGGCGTCTACACCGACGTCGTCGTCGTCGATGTCAGCTTCTGATGACGGGCTTCGGGCTTCGCTCCGGGCTTCAGGCTACAGGCTCCGGGCTTCAGGCTCCGGGCGAGTGACGATTCTCGACTGGTGGATTGAGCCGCTGGAGCCTGCAGCTCGAATCCTGTTTCGTGGTGCCGGAGGTGGGAATCGAACCCACACGACCCGTAAAGGTCACGGGATTTTGAGTCCCGCGCGTCTGCCAGTTTCACCACTCCGGCGTGAGGGGTGTCGAGAGCGATCCAAGGATAGCATCCGCCCGCTCGTGACCGCGTCTGACGCGCCCCGAAGCCCGAAGCCTGTAGCCCGAAGCCCGAAGCCCGAAGCCCGAAAAGAGCGTCAGCCCGAAATGGCAGCCGCCCGTTCGCGGTGGTATTCCTCGAGGGCCTGATTGGCGTGCATCGCGACCGCGAGCTGATCGAGCACCGCGTTCGCGCTCGCTCCTGGAACGGTCAGATACATCTCGTTGTCGTCGAGGCCCGTGTAAACGCGGTTGCCGATGCATCCCATGCTCGCGACGCCGTCGTTCGCCGCCAGAGCCTGGGGCAGCATCGAACACGCTGGCCGGCCCATCACGGAGCCCTCGCTGAACACGCCTGCCGCGCGCGCGGCTTCGGAGAGCAGCATGATCTGCCGGGCATTGCCACGGAAAAGCACCAGGTCAGGAGCGAAGGTCGCGCGGTCCAGCGGAGCGTAGGCGGCCACCTGCAGGGGAGTGGACCGCTTGGGGATCCGCGCCACTTCCTCGCTCTTCAGATATCTCAGCTCGACCATGGTTCCGATGAGCCCCTGGAGCTCTTCCCCCTGGGCTGGCGTCATCAACACCCCGTGGGTGTAGGCCCCAACGGCGCAGTTCCCATGGTCCTCGGGGGTCGTATAGAACGACTCACCGCTGGCTGCGCGTTTCCAGTACGAGCAGCTGGCCGCTTCGGGCCGCTCCATGTGGGGCAGTCCCTCCGGCGGTTCGGCCAGAAAACCAATGGCAACAGGCGGATTCTCGAGGTTGAGCTGGGCCAGTGTCCGGACGTGTGTGGGTTCCATGAAAGTCGGCCAACTATAACATTTTGAGGGCACAAAAACCCTCACGGGCGCCTGGTTTCTGAAGGGCTCTCTGGAGCCAGCCTCGGCCGAATGCGCGAAAATGCTCGATTTTCTGGCCTTTTTCGTTGTGGTGCCCCCTCACCTGCGCTATACTTAGT
>JBFWPD010000047.1:0-14475 GCA_050250175.1 Vicinamibacterales bacterium | reverse complement strand
TCGCCCTGTCCCTCATCGTCGCGAGATCAGGGATCAGACCGACGAACCAGAAGAGCGCGGAGACGATCAGGTAAGTGGAGACCGCGAACACGTCCCAGACGAGCGGGCTCTTGAACTGCGGCCAGACGCTCATCGTGTTCGGATACGGCACGAGCCAGTACGCGAGCCATGGCCGGCCGGTGTGGAAGAGCGGGAAGATGCCCGCACAGCACACGGCGGCGAGCGTCATCGCTTCCGCGAACCGGTTGATTGACGTACGCCACGTCTGACGGAAGAGCAGCAGGATCGCCGAGATCAGCGTGCCGGCATGACCGATGCCGATCCACCAGACGAAGTTGGTGATGTCCCAGGCCCAGCCGACCGGCTGGTTGTTGCCCCAGATGCCGATGCCCTCGACCACGAGGTAGGAGATCGACGCGAAAAGGAGCGCCGCCAGCCCGGCGGAGGCGAGGAATGCCGCATACCACCAGAGCGGCGTGCCCTTCGTCAGCACCACCGATGTCACGGCATCGGTGATGGATGCGAAAGTGTGGCCGGGTGCGAGTACGGGCGCCGGGACGTCGGGTGCCGCCGCGCGTGAGCCGGAGGTGCGGGCGTCGGCCATCAGCCCTCCAGCTCCGGGTTCAGGTTGCGGACGGCCGCCATGTACGTCGTGCGGGGCCGCGTATTCAGCTCCGCGAGGAGCGAGTAGTTGCGCTCCTCCGCCTGAAGCTGCGTCACGCGGCTGTTGGGATCGTTCAGGTCGCCGAAGACGATGGCATCGGTCGGGCAGACCGCCTGACAGGCCGTCTGGATCTCACCGTCGCGGATGCGGCGATTGTCCTTCTCCGACTCGATGCGGACCGCGTTGATTCGCTGCACGCAGTAGGTGCACTTCTCCATGACGCCGCGGCTCCGCACGGTGACGTCCGGGTTCCGCATCAACTGGAGGCTCGGCGTCTCCCAGTCCTGATACAGGTGGTAGTTGAAGCGCCGCACCTTGTAGGGGCAGTTGTTGGAGCAGTAGCGCGTGCCGACACAGCGGTTGTAGACCATGTCGTTCAGGCCCTCGCTGCTGTGGACGGTGGCGTTCACGGGGCACACGATTTCGCACGGCGCGTTCTCGCACTGCATGCACGGCACCGGCTGCGAGTAGCGTTCCGGATTCTCCGCCGGCCCGCGCTGGTAGCTGTCCACGCGGAGCCAGTGCATCTCGCGTCCGCGCAGCACCTGGTCGCGGCCGACAACCGGGACGTTGTTCTCCGCCTGGCAGCCCACGACGCACGCATTGCAGCCCGTGCAGACGTTGACGTCGATCGCCATGCCCCACTTGTAGCCGTCGTACGGATGCTCCGGGTGGAGCGTCAGCGTGCGCGGCGGCACGTGATGGCCTTCGTGCACCACATGCGGGTCCTCACTGAACGCTTCGAGCGAGACCGACCGCACCATGCCGCGGCCTTCCATCAGGTGGTGGTACTGCGTGCACGCGAGCGACTCGCGGTCGCCTGTCAGAACGACCTCCGCGCCGGCCGTCGACCACGGAGCCGCCATCGTCCGGAGCGTGTTGACGTCGAAGCCAACGCCCGTGCCCACCGATCCCGCGCGCTGGCGGCCGTAGCCGAGCTGCAGCGTCACGCAGTTGTCGGGATGACCGGCAACAGGGAACGCCGGGCCGCGGACCGATCGCTCGCCGACTCGAACGTCGACGACGTCCGTCACGACCTGTCCGTGTTCGCCGCCCCGCATCGCCGGACGGATCGACACGCCGAGCCGTTCGGCCATCGAGGGGCTCATGAGGACCGCGTTGCCCCAGGTGAGCTTGGTGATCGAACGAGGAAGCTCCTGAAGCCACGCGTTGTTGGCGAACCGTCCGTCGAGCAGCGCTGAATCGTGGCGGAAAGAGACCTCGATGCCGCTGCCCGAGGGTGCGGCCGCTCCGGCTGCCGAGGCGGCCGGCTGGAGGACGACTTCGCGAGGCGCGAAGGCAGTGTTCGGAACGACGCCGTCGTGCAGCCACTGCCGCCACGAAGTCTCGAACACCGCTTCAGCAGGTCGGTCCTCTCCCGCCAGCGGCACTTCGAAGTCCGGTGTGTCGCCTGCCGGCGCCGGCGGCGCGGTGGCAGCACGCCAGTAGGCGCGCACCTGGTCGTAGGGCGTCTCGGTCCCGCCGGCGAGTGCCGTCATGAGCTCGAGTGGCGTCCGGCCTCCGTAGAGCGGAGCGAT
Organism: Vicinamibacterales bacterium; assembly: GCA_050250175.1. Lineage (GTDB taxonomy): Bacteria > Acidobacteriota > Vicinamibacteria > Vicinamibacterales > CAVVIG01 > JBFWPD01. Next base: position 12,273 of record JBFWPD010000047.1, on the reverse strand, counting down.
GAGCGGTTGAACGATCGAGACGGTCCCGTCGAAGGCGCGGGCATCGCCCCACGCTTCGAGGAAGTGCGCCTCAGGAATATGCCAGTGGGCGCGCTCGGACGTTTCGTCTCTGGTCGCGCTCAGGTGGATGCGAATCGGAACGCGATCGAGCCCACCGGGGAAGTCGATGTCGGCTGGCGCCGTGAAGGCCGGGTTGCCGCCGGCGATGACGAGCAGGTCGACCCTGCCAGCGTGCATGTCGGCCGCGAGATCGGCGAGCGACTGATGCTGGTCGATTGGTTCGATTTCGACCGGATCGGTGTACACGACCGTCTGGCCGACGTTGCCCAGAGCCGCGTTCATGGCATGAGTGAGCGCATGGAGCGCGGGGGGCAGGGAGTCTCCGGCGACGATGAGACTCGCGCCCCGATGGGCGAGGAGGTCGCGCGCGACGACGTCGGACCACTGGCGCACTTCGTCGCTGACCGTGGCCGAGACGCCTGCAACACCCACCGCGCCTGCCAGATAGCGCGCCACTTCTTCGATCTCGCTTGGCCGGAGCGGCAGCCGGTGATCGGCAATCGTCCCGGTAGGCATCGGCATGCTCTCGATCGCATAGAGGCGGTTCATGCCGCCCGTCGCGCCGGGCCGCCGGCGCTCGGCGAGCTCCCGTGCGTAGCGCAGGCTTCCTCCCCCGATCGTGAGGAAATCCGAGTCGAGCGAGACCACGACGTCGGCCTGAGCGACGCGGTACTGAACGCCGACGTACGCGCCGAAGGCGATTTGTGCGCCGACCCGTGCGCTGTTGTGACTGGCCGGATCCCACTGGTGCCATCTGGCCGATGGATACGCGGCAAGCACCGCACGAATCCGGGCGGCGAGCGTCGGCGACGACACGGATTCCGTGAGGATCCTGAGGCCGGCGCCCTGGAGCGCCTCCTGGGATCGGAGCGCAGACTGCAGCGCCGCGAGAAACGACTCCCAGGTGCGAATCTCGCCCTGATTCGTGATCGCGCGCGCCCGGTCCGGGTCGTACAGCTCGAGAATCGCGGCCTGCGTGAGGGCGTCGGTCGCGCCGCCGCTGTCGGGGTGCTCCGGGTTCCCCTCGATCTTCGTCGGACGTCCCTCGTGACTTTCGACGAGCACGCCCGTCGCGACGCCGCCGAGGGTGAGGGCCGTGGCGTAGAACAGCGGCCGCCCGGGGACAATCTCCTCGGGTTGCCGCACATACGGGACGATGTGCTCGGCTGGCTGCCGCGTGCAGGCGGTGATGCCGGCCAGCCCCATCGACGCTCCCATGAGCTTGAGGAACGTGCGCCGCGCCACCGGATCGGTGATCGCCTCGACCTGCGAGGGGAACTCGTTGACGAGCTGCGCGTCGAACGCCGCGTCGCCATTCAACTCGTCCAGCGTTCGCCAGAATTTCAAGGGTGCCGGGTGCTGGGTGGCTGGGTGCTGTCGGCTGACCGCGTGCGGATCTCTCCCCTCCGCACTCAGCACCGGGACCCCAGCCCCCAGGACCGCAGGCTTGTCTAGTAGTGACACGTCGAACAGCTCGTAAGCTTCCGGATCTCGTACTCGGCGACGAGATCCCTGCCCAGCTCCGCCTGGTTGGCCGGCGGCTGATACGTTACGGAAAAGACCTCGGACTTCGGCCTGACGTACTGCTCGGGATTGCGATGGCAATCGAGACACCACTCCATCTGGAGTGAGGCCGTCTGCGTCATGAGCGGCATCCGGTCCACCTGCCCATGGCAGGTCGTGCAGCCGACGCCCTTGCTCACATGGATGCTGTGGTCGAAGAACACGAAATCAGGCAGGTCATGCACCCTGATCCACGCCAGCGGCGTGTCGTTCTCGAAGCTCGCGCGAACCGCCGCGAGGTACGTGCTGTCCGAAAAGACCTGCGAGTGGCAGTTCATGCACGTCTTCGTGGGCGGGATTCCGGCAAACCTCGAATCCTCGACCGACGTGTGGCAGTAGCGGCAGTCGATCCCGTTGCCGCCGACGTGACGCTCGTGACTGAACTGGATCGGCTGCTCCTTGGCCACGTACGCGTCGGTCATCCAGGGAGATCGCTGGATCTGCGCCATGAGCCAGAGCACGCCGGCGATGATGAACACGGCGCCGAAGATGCTGACGCGCGAGATGGTGTTCGTGCTGCGATGAAAGATTTGTCCCATCGATCCGCATTCGAGATAGCCGAGGAGGGGTGCCTGCGGAGAATCTCGCCGCCCCCCGAGGCTCGATCGGAGCTTATCGCGACTCGCGACGAGGGGCGAGCACTATTTTGTGAAATTTTTCACGTAGGGTCAAGAAACGCGCCGGGTTCTTGAGATTGTCCTGTGTTTTTGTGTTTTTGCGCTTGCGAAGTCCGGCTCGACGGTCCAATCCGCGGAGCTGCAGGCGCGCGAAGCCGGCTCAGTCGCCCAGATAGGCTTCGCGGACCCGCGGATCGCCCGAGACCTCGTCGCGCGTCCCCTGCAGCACGACCATTCCGGTCTCGAGGACGTACGCCCGGTCGCAGTGAGCCAGCGCGGCGCTGGCGTTCTGCTCGACGAGCAGTACGGTCGTGCCAGCCGCCTTGATGCTCTCGATCGTTGCGAAGATAGTGGCGCAGACGATGGGCGCAAGCCCGAGCGACGGCTCATCGAGCAACAGCAGCTTCGGACGCGACATCAGCGCGCGGGCGATCGAGAGCATCTGTTGCTCACCGCCTGAGAGCGTCCCCGCCTGCTGGGTGCGTCGTTCCTTCAAGCGCGGAAAGAGCGCGAAGCTGCGTTCGATGTCGGCGGCGATCTCGGTGCGGGACTTCCGCACGTACGCGCCCATTTCGAGGTTCTCGAGCAACGTGAGGTTCGAGAAGATGCCGCGCCCTTCGGGCGCCATCGAGATCCCCCGCGCGACGAGACGATACGCCGGCACGCCGGCGATGTCGTCGTCCTCGAAGACGATCCGTCCGCCCGCGGGCTGGAGCAGGCCGCTGATCGCGCGCAGGGTTGTGGACTTTCCGGCGCCGTTGGCGCCGATCAGCGTGACGACTTCGCCCTGTGCGACAGTCAGCGATACACCGCGAAGCGCGCTGATCGCGCCATACGAGACGCTCAAGTCCTCGACCTGGAGGAGCGGCTGGCTCATGCCGGCTTCACCGGGCTGCCGAGGTACGCCTGGATCACCTTCGCCGTGTGCTGGATCTCGTCGGGCGTGCCCACGGCAATCGTCTGTCCGTAGTCGATCACCTGAATGGTCTCGCAGATGCTCATGATCACGCGCATGTTGTGCTCGACGAGGAGAATCGTCAGGCGCATCTCGTCGCGGAGCCAGCGGATGAGCTGGGCCAGGTGCTGTGATTCCTCGGGATTCATCCCGGCTGCGGGCTCGTCGAGCAGAAGGATCTTCGGATCGGTCGCGAGCGCCCTGGCGATCTCGAGGCGGCGCTGGCTCCCGTACGGCAGGCTGAGCGCATCGTAGTCCGCCACGGTCTCCAGCTGGAAGACTTCGAGCAACTCCATGGCGCGGCGCCGGTTCTCCCGCTCCTCCGTATGGTGACGCGAGGTCCGGAGCACGGCATCCCCGAGCACCTGCCGGCTGCGCAGGTGGCGCGCGGTCATCACGTTCTCGATCACCGTCATACCGCTGAACAGGCGGATGTTCTGAAACGTCCGTGCGATCCCGAGCGATGCGATGTCGCTCGGCCTGCGGCCGTTGATGCGTGTCCCGGCGAAATACACGTCTCCCTTCGTCGGGTCGTACACGCCGGTCAGCATGTTGAAAATCGTCGTCTTGCCGGCGCCGTTCGGTCCGATCAGGCCGAAGAGCGATCCGGCCTTGACGTCCATGGTGAGGTCCTTCACGGCCGTCAACCCGCCGAACTGCATCGTCACGTTCTCGGTCTGCAGCAGCGACCCCGAGGCCTGCGGCGCCCTGCTCATGCGGGCGTCCCCGCGCCGGATGGCAGGCGGAGCAGCCGCCGGATGGAAGACCAGGTCAGCTCGTATCGCCCGAGCACGCCCTGCGGCCTGAAGATCATCATCAGCACGAGGAGCAGCGCGTAGATGACCATGCGAAGGCCGGGAAACTGACGATCGAAGCCGCGGAGGGCCTCGGGAAGGATCGTGAGCGCGGTCGCTCCGAAGATCGCGCCGGTCGTCGATCCGATTCCACCCAGCACGATCATCACGACCACTTCGATCGACTTCACGAAGTTGAGGTTCTGCGGGTTGAGGGGGTTCGCGAAGAGCTGCCCGGAGAGACCGCCCGCGACGCCGGCGAGCGCAGAGCCGACCACGAACGCCAGGACCTTTCCGCGCGTCGTGTGAATGCCCATGGCCTCGGCCGCCACTTCGTCGCTGCGGATCGCCGAGAGCGCCAGCCCGAATGTGGACGTCGCGATGTTGCTGACGATGACGATCGTGAGGATGGCCATCGCGTAGATCCAGAAGAAGTTCGTGATCGGGATGGCATCGGTGAAGCCGGTCGCTCCGCCGACTGCGGGCACGTTGAGGATCACGACGCGGATGATTTCGCCAAACCCCAGGGTCACGATGGCGAGGTAGTCGCCCTTGAGCCGCAGCGACGGTATTCCGACGACAAAGCCGGCGGCGGCTGCGGCGATCGCTCCCGCAATCAGGCTCGCGACCATGACGATCGATCCGCCGACGGCGCCGGTGACCGTGCTGCCCACGAGGCCTGCGATGGACGCACCGTGATAGACGGTGAGATACGTGGCCGTGTAGCCGCCGACGGCCATGAACCCGGCGTGACCGAGCGAGAACTGCCCCGCCAGGCCGTTGATCAGGTTCAGGCTGACGGCCAGAACGATGTTGATGCCAATCAGGCTGATGATGCGGGCGTAGTACGGATTGATCCGGAAGTCGCCGAAGCCGTACTCGACGATCTGGTTGAGCGCGGCCAGCACGGCGATCGTCACGGCCACGAGTACCAGCTTTCTGACCGTGGTCATGCCGCTCTCAGACCTTCTCCGCGGCGGACGTGCCCAGCAGGCCGGCCGGCCGGATCATCAGGATGACGATCAGGACGGCGAACGCCAGCGCATCGCGATACGTGGAGTACGCAGTGGCGCTCAGCGACGTCTCCATCAGGCCGATCAGCATGCCGCCGAGCATGGCGCCCGGAATGCTCCCGATGCCTCCGAGCACGGCTGCGACGAATGCCTTGAGGCCCGTCATCAGACCCATGAGCGGATCGATGCGTGGAATCGCCAGGGCGACCATGACGCCGCCGACGGCCGCCATCGCGGAGCCGAGCGCGAAGGTGAAGGCGATGACGAAGTTCGTGTTGATCCCCATCAGGCTGGCGACGGCCAGGTTGTGCGACGTCGCGCGCATCGCCTTGCCGATCTTCGTCTTGTGGATGATGAACTCCAACCCGAACATCACGATGACGGCGACCACGATGATGAGCAGACTCTGGTTGGTCACCTGCACGTTCCCGATCGAGTAGACCTGCGATCGGATCATCTGCGGGAAGAACCTGGGCGCCGCGCCAAACACCACCTGGCCGCCGTACTCGAGCAGCAGCGACACGCCGATTGCGGTGATGAGCGCCGACAGCCGGGAGTGGTTGCGGATGGGGCGATAGGCGAGGCGCTCGATCAGGATGCCGATGAGGGCGCAGATTCCCATCGCGCCAATCGTGACGACGATGGCGCCGAAGATCGACGGGTTCTGATCGAGGTTGAGGGCGTTGGCGAGGAAGTACCCCGCGAACGCTCCGAGCATGTAGATGTCGCCGTGCGCGAAGTTGATCAGCCGGAGCACCCCATACACCATGGTGTACCCCAGCGCGATCAGTGCGTAGATAGACCCGAGTGAGAGGCCGTTGATGATCTGTTGGAGAAAGGTGTCCACTACGGATTGACGGTCGAGCGGTACACGAACTTCAGCTGTCCCTCCGCATACGCCAGTTCGAGAATGACGGCCGGCTTGTCCACGTTTCGCTGCGCGTTCATCCGCAGGCGTCCAGTCACTCCCGGTACGTCGGCCGCGGCAATCGCATCACGCAGCGCCCCGCTCTCCGTCGTCTGTGCGCGCGTGATGGCGTCGGCGAGCACCTTCACCGAGTCGTAGGCGAGGGCGGCCATCGAATCCGGGTCGGCGTTGTACTTCGCGCGGTAGGTGGACACGAAGGTCTGGACCGCCGGGTCCGGGTTGTCGGCGGCCCAGTGATCGGAGATGTACGAGTTGTTCAGCGCTTCGCGGCCGTTGCGGAGCGAATCGCCCACCCAGCCGTCGCCCCCGAGGATCGGCATGTTCAGGCCGAGCTCGCGCGCCTGGCGCACGATGATCGAGACCTCGGGGTAGTAGCCCGTGACGAACATCGCCTCGGGCTTCTGGCTTCGCACCTGCGTGAGGATGGCCCGGAAGTCGGCGTCCCCCGTGCTGTAGCTGACCGGCTCGAAGACCTGACCTCCGAGCTCGGTGAAGTTCTTCACGATCGAGTCGGTCAAGCCGACCGAGTAGTCCTGCTGGATGTCTCTCAGCACGGCGACTCGGCGGACCCCGAGCTCGTCGAACGCGAACTTCGCGAGCACCTGGCCCTGGAACGAATCGATGAAGCAGATCCTGAAGATGTAGTCGCCGACCTCGGTGACGCGCTCGTTGGTCGAGGCGGGCGTGATCATCGGAACCTGATAGCGCTGGGCAACGGGGGCCGCCGCCAGCGAGCGGCGGCTCGCCACCTCGCCGAGCAGCGCCACGACGCCGTCCTGCGTGATCAGCTTCGTGACGGCATTCGCGGCCTCTTCCGGGCGGCTCTGATTGTCTTCGACGAGCAGCCGGATCTGCCGGCCTCCGAGCAGGCCGCCCGCATTGTTGATCTCTTCAACCGCGAGCTCGGTGCCCCGGAGCGATGACTGGCCGAAGGACGCGCCATCGCCCGTCAGCGACCCGTACATGCCGACGAGGATGTCGCCCGAGTCGCTTGCCGCTGAGTCAGCGTCGGGAACGCGTTCGCACGCTACAGCCGAGAGCGCGAGGGCGGACACCGCCCAGACAAACCACCGGCCACGGTCGACGAGTGCTTTAGCTCGCATGCTGCCTCGAATCCTTGCGGGGGAAATTGCCTGCGATTCTACTGTGTGAGTCCCTGAAAATCCACGGCCGGGGCCTCGCCGCCTGCGACCGTCAGAGGGCTCAGATCTCCACCTGCACGCCCAGCTCGACGACGCGTTCGGGTGGCAGTCGGAAGAAGGCGGTGGCCCGGACCGCGTTCCGGGCCATGACGATGAAGAGGTTCTCCCTCCAGCGCTTGAGGCCTCGCGCTCTGGTCACGATGACCGTCTCCTTGCCCAGGAAGTAGGTCACCTCGTCGGGATCGATGTCGAGGCCCTGCTCGCTCGCGAGGGCCAGCGCCTCGGGGATGTGCGGCTCATCCATGAATCCGTACCGAACGGTCACGTTGTACACGTTGTGGCCCAGCGACTCGACTTCCAGCCGTTCGCCCGCCGTCACGTGAGGCGTTCGCGTGGTTCGCGCCGTGAGCACGATGACGCGCTCGTGGAGGACCTTGTTGTATTTCAGGTTGTGCACGAGCGCCGGCGGTGTGCCATGCGTCTGTGCGGTCATGAACACCGAAGTGCCCGGCACGCGGATCGTCGAAGGCTCGAGCCTGGCCATGAACCGCTCGAGCGGAATCGCTCCGGCGACGAGCCGTTCGCCGAGGATCTGGCGGCCCCACTTCCACGTCGTCATCAGGACGAAGAGGATGACGGCGATGCCGATCGGGAGCCAGCCCCCGTCGAAGATCTTCAGCAGGTTCGCACCGAAGAAGGCCGTATCGATCAACAGGAACGTGCCCATCGTCACGCCTGCGATCCAGACAGGCCAGTGCCAGCGCTCCACGGCGACGACATACAGAAGAACGGTCGTGCACGCCATGGTGAGGGTCACCGCGATGCCGTAGGCGGCGGCCAGCGAGCTCGAGGTCTGGAAGGTCAGGACGATGCCGAGCGTGCCGATCATGAGCAGCCAGTTGGCCTGCGGCACGTAGATCTGGCCGGCATGCTGCGACGACGTGTGGTCGATGTCGAGACGCGGACTGTATCCGAGCTGGACGGCCTGGTGGGTCAGGGAGAAGACGCCGGAGATGAGCGCCTGGGACGCGATGATGGCGGCGGCTGTCGCGAGGAGCACGAGCGGGAAGAGTGCCCAGCCCGGCGCAAGCAGGAAGAAGGGCTGGCGCGCCGCTTCGCTGCTCGTGAGCAGGAGCGCTCCCTGGCCGAAGTAGTTCAGGAGCAGGGCTGGAAACACGAGGGCGAACCATGCGCTGCGGATGGGCCGTGTTCCGAAGTGGCCCATGTCCGCATAGAGCGCTTCACCGCCGGTGACCACGAGCACGACGGCGCCCAGGACCGCGAAGCCCTGGAAGCCGTTGGCTGCGAAAAACGTGACCGCGTGACCCGGGTTGATTGCGCCGAGCACCGCCGGCTCCCGGAGGATCCAGGGCAGTCCGAGCGCTCCGAGGGTGACGAACCAGACGACCATCACGGGGCCGAAGATCCGGCCAACGGAATGCGTGCCGCCTCGCTGGATCGCGAAAATCGCTCCGATGATGGCGGCAGCGATCGGAACGACGTAGGGGTCGATCAGCGGAGTCGCAAGATGCAGACCCTCGACGGCGCTGAGCACGGTGATCGCCGGCGTGATCATGCCGTCGCCGTACAGAAGCGCGGCGCCGAAGATGCCGAGCGCGACCAGGACAGGCCGGGCGCGATCGATGCCGTGCGTCGGCAGCAGGGCGGAGAGCGCGAGGATCCCGCCTTCCCCTTTGTTGTCGGCCCGCATGACGACGCCGATGTACTTGAACGCGATGACGATCAGCAGCGAGTAGAAGACGAGAGACAGGACGCCGAGCACATTCTCGTGAGTCGGCGGCACCGAGTGTGTGCCGAAGAAGCACTCGCGAATCGTGTAGAGGGGACTCGTGCCGATATCGCCGAACACCACTCCCAACGCGGAGAGAGTGACGGGCAGGAGTGCAGTGTGTCTGGAAGCCGAACGGCTGCGGCGCGACATTCGAGGGCGCACGCGGGGGGCCGCGGCGCTGGGGCTATGATAGCGGAACGAGACCACTGTGGACTTCTTCCTCGACCTTTTCCTGAATCTCGACGTCCGCCTGGCGGAGGTCGCCGACCAGTACGGCGTCTGGCTCTACGCCCTCCTCTTCCTGATCATCTTCGCGGAGACGGGACTCGTCGTGACGCCGTTTCTGCCCGGGGATTCACTGTTGTTCGCCGCGGGGGCGCTCGCGGCGACCGGAGCGCTCGACCCGCTGACGGCGGTTGGTGTTCTCGTCGCGGCGGCCATTCTTGGCGACGCCGTCAACTACGCTGCAGGCCATTTCATAGGCCCGCGTGTCTTTACGCACAAGGGTGGGTCGGGCCTCCTCGATCGGCTCCTCAATCGAGAGCATCTCGAGCGCAGCCGCCAGTTCTTCGAGAAGTACGGGGGCAAGGCTGTGGTGATGGGGCGCTTCGTGCCGATCGTCCGGACATTCGTGCCATTCGTGGCCGGAGCGGCGGCGATGACGTACCCGACCTTCGCTTTCTACAATGTTACTGGCGCGCTCGTCTGGGTGGGTGTCTGTCTTGGCGCGGGTTTCGCGTTCGGCAACGTTCCGATCGTGAAGGACAACTTCTCCCTGGTGACGATTGGCATCATCGTTGTTTCGGTCCTGCCGGCCGTGATTGGATTCCTCAGGGAGCGCCGCGAGTCGTCGCAGGTCGGCGTGTCCGAGAACTGAGAGCGACCGAGGACCTGAAGCACTCGAAGACCTGAGCACCAACAGGACCCGAGCACTCGCAAGGACCTACAGGTGCTGGAGCACCCGCAGGACCTCAAGGATCTGACAATGAGCGATCGCAAATATCGCCAGCGCGGATATCAGGATGAGCCGCGGCGCGAGCCTGCGCGGCCGAAGCAGGCGCCGCAACAGCGCGCGCCGGGCCGTCAGCTGCAGGATGCGGCAGGCCCGAAGACGCCGAACCTGATGGCGTCCCACGAGGTATTCCGCTGCGCACGTTGCGGGAACCTTCTCGCAGTCCAGGTCACGCTCGACAGCCGCTGCAACAGGTGCGGGTCAGGCGTGCACAGCTGCATCAATTGTGTGTCGTTCGACACGAGCGCGCGGTGGGAGTGCACACAGACGACGCTGCCTGCCCGTGTGGCTCCGAAGGACGAACGGAACCTCTGCACGCTGTTCGCGCCCCGTACGACGGTCGAGCGCCAGACCGGCACGGCCAGCGCTCCCGAGGGTCCGTCGAGCGCGCGGCGGGCGTTCGACGACCTGTTCAAATAATCATGGCTCTCATATCACCTGCCGATCAGGCGCATCTTCGCTCCGACCTCGAGGGCATGCCCAACGGTGTGTCCCTGCTGTTTTTCACGCAGACGCTCGACTGCGAGACGTGCGTGCAGACACGTCAGATTCTCGGCGAGCTCGCGGGGCTCTCTGACAAGGTGGCGATTGAAGAGGTCAACTTCATCCTGGAGCCCGAGCGCGCGGCGGAGTACGGCATCGATCGCGTCCCGGCGATCGCCGTCCTCTCTGTCGACGCAGGGGGATCTACCCGCGATCCTGGCCTGCGGTTCCTTGGCGTGCCTGCGGGGTACGAGTTCATCTCGCTGGTCCATGCCGTACAGCTCGCAGGCGGGAAGGCCTCCGGCCTCACCGAGGAGAGCGCGAGCCTCGTAGCGGCAGTCGATCGTCCAATGACGATCCGGGTGTTCACGACGCCGACCTGCCCGCACTGTCCAAGGGCGGTGAACCTCGCGCAGGAGATGGCGGCGGCGAACCCCAACATCACGTCGATCGCGATTGAGGCCACCGAGTATCCGGATCTCGTGCGCCGCTATGCCGTCAATGGCGTGCCGAAAACCGTGGTTGACGATCGAATCGAGATTCTCGGCGCGATTCCCGAGAGCGATTTCATTGCACAAGCGCTGGAACACGGACACGTGTGATTCGCGGCATTCCTTCAGCGCAATGGCACATTTGGAGATGATGTCGCGCTTGCTCTCCGCCGCCCGTGCCTCCTCGAGCATTACCGATGCCGACGTTGCGCAAGCGATCAGCTGCGGAGCCAGCAAGCGGCGCCATCCGTCCGCTGTCCTGAAGTCCCGTCAAAAACCCCGTTCGACACTATCGATCGCGCATTTCTCCATTCCATTCCTAATTCCCAGTTCCCAATTCCTAATTTCTCTCGTCCTCCTTGTCGCTCTTCTTCCAGCGTCCCTTTTCGCGCAGGAAGCCATCGACTATCGCTTCAGTTTTCCGGAGCCCGAGCATCACTGGATGCAGGTCGAGGCGGTGTTCCCGAATCTCGACTCCGCGCCGCTCGAATTGCGCATGAGCGTCTCGTCGCCTGGACGCTATTCGTCCCACGACTTCGCGAAGAACGTCTACGACGTCGAGGTGATGGGCGCCGGCGCGCGGGCAATCGCGCCCGATCGTCCTGATGCCGATGGCTGGACGGTGCGTGGCCACGAAGGCATGGTCACGGTTCGCTACAAGGTGTTCGGCGACCGCGTGGACGGCACGTATCTCGCGATCGATCCCTCGCACGCACATATCAACATGCCGGCTGCGCTGATGTGGGCGCGCGGACTCGAGGACAGACCGGCGACGCTGGTCTTCGATCCTCCCGAAGGACGATCCGGCTGGCGGGTCGCCACACAGCTCTTCCCCGGCGCGACGCCATTCGAGTTCACCGCGCCCAACCTTCAGTACCTGATGGATAGTCCGGTCGAGTTCGGGCCAGGCACGGTGCGCGAGTTCGACGTGGACGGCCGCCGCATCCGCGTTGCGCTGCACCACGACGGCTCCGACAGAGAGGCGGCCGCCTTCGCCGCCGACGTCGAGAAGATCGTGAGGGTCCAGGGGCGCATCTTCGGGGAATATCCCGCGTTCGATTCAGGCCACTACACGTTTCTTGCCGACTGCCTGCCGTATGTGAACGGCGACGGCATGGAACACCGCAACAGCACGGTAGTCACCTCCCGCTCGAACCTTCGAAACAATCGCGCAGGGATTCTCGACACGGTGTCGCACGAGTTCTTTCACGCCTGGAACATCGAGCGCATCCGTCCGCAGTCGCTCGAGCCCTTCGACTTCGAACGCACGAACGTGTCGGGCGAGCTCTGGATGGGCGAGGGCTTCACGCAGTACTACGGAATCCTCGCGCTCGTGAGGGCGGGCCTGCAGGACGTCGATCAGCTCGCGGATCGATTCGGCAGGATCGTCAACAGCGTGGTGACGAACCCCGCGCGAACCATG
>JBFWPD010000046.1:0-14586 GCA_050250175.1 Vicinamibacterales bacterium | reverse complement strand
GCAGTGCCGGACGCGGAGCTGCTGCGTCTGCTGGCCTCGCTCGCGTCGCATCCACAGATCGCGTTGCACATCGTGTCGGGCCGGTCGATCGATACGCTCAATCGCTGGTTCTGGCGTCTGAATGCCGACCTGTGGGCCGAACATGGTGCGGCGCATCGGCGGGCGGAAACGGGCACCTGGGAGCGCTTCGTCGCCGGCGATCGCAGCTGGCTCGATCGCACTGCCGCGTACCTGAAGGCCGTCACCGAGGAAACGCCGGGAGCACGCCTGGAAGAGAAAACCACTGGACTGGCATGGCACTATCGTCTGGTCGATCCCGCGCTGGTGGAACAGCAGATGCCGAGGGTGCGCCGGGAACTGCCGGCGGTCCTGGAGAACGGCGCCGTCGAGGTGTTCGAGGGACGGTTGGTTCTCGAAGTGCGGGCGCGCGGGATCTCGAAAGGGCTGGTCGTCAGGCACATCGTCCGGAGCGGCCGGCTTCGCGGGCCGATCGTGGCGATCGGCGACGATCGCACCGACGAGGAAATGTTCGGGGCGCTGCCGCCGTCGGGCGTCGGCATCAGGGTGGGAGGCGGCTCGACGAGCGCCCGCTATGCGCTCGCCGATTATCGAGCGGTGCGTCGTATGCTCGGCCTGCTGCTCGACACCAGGGATCCGGTAGACGATGAGACGGAGAATCCAGGATGACCAAGACACGCGCATGGCTGCTCATTGGCATCGTGCTCATCGCAAGCGCGTACATGGCGGGCTTCTGGCCTGAACGCCAGCGCGCGAGAGAAGCACGAGACGAAGTGACGCTGCTTCAGGGCCGCATCGCCGAGCTCGAGGCTCGCGGGCGGCTCGCGGAGATCCTGGGACTGCTGCTGCGGCTGTCCGACTCAGTCGTCGCCCGGAACTATGGAGACGCCTCCGATCAGGCGACGGCCTACTTCGACAGGGTCAGCGGCGAGATAAGCGCCTCCACGCAGGCCGATGTGCAGACGGTGCTGCAGTCCATCCATCAGTCGCGTGACCGGGTCGTGGCGGCGCTCGCCCGGACCGAACCGATGATCATCGAAACGCTCCGCGAGCAGGAGCACGCCCTGCGCCGCGCGTTGAGCTATCCGGTTCCCGACCGGATTCCGTCGACACCGGCGCCAGATCCTGAACCCGCGGCGCTGCCGGCGCCGGGCGACACGCCCGCGCCGTAGGAGGTCAGGGGACCCGCGAGTCGAGTGCGTCCCAACGTGCGTAGAGCGCCGTCAGCTCGCCTTCTATCGTTTCGCGGCGGGACAGCGAGACGGCAATGACGTCCGGCGCCTCCTTGTAGAAGTCTGGAGACGCGATCGTGGCATCGAGCACGTGCCTCTCGTTCTCGAGCTTCTCGATTCGACCAGGAAGGTCCTCGAGCTCGCGTTGCTCCTTGTACGAGAGCTTTGCCGACTTGCCGTCCACCTGACGGGCGCTCGCTTGGAGAGGCGCCTTCGAAGCGGGCTTTCCTTCCCCGCCGGCCACCGCTGATGCCGACGTCCCGACCGACTGGGCGCGCTGCCGCTGCCAATCCTCGTAACCGCCGACGTACTCGCGCAGCCGACCTGCCCCTTCGAACACGATCGTGCTCGTGACGACGTGATCGAGGAAGGCACGATCGTGGCTGACGAGCAGAAGCGTCCCTGGCCATTCCAGCAGTCTTGCTTCGAGCAGCTCCAGGGTTTCGAGATCCAGATCGTTGGTGGGCTCGTCGAGAACGAGGAGATTTGCCGGCCTGGTGAACAATCGAGCGAGCAGCAGACGATTGCGCTCCCCGCCCGACAAGGCGCGCACCGGCGAACGGGCACGCGCATCCGAGAAGAGAAAGTCGCGCAGGTACGCGTGCACGTGGCGGCGATTGCCGTCGATCTCAATCGTGTCGGCTCCGTCACCGACGACGTCGAAGACGGTCCGGTCGGGATCGAGCTGTTCACGTTGCTGATCGTAGTAGGCGGTCTGCACATTCGCGCCGAGACGGACCTCACCGCGATCGGGCGCGAGCGCTCCGATGAGAAGCTTCAGCAAGGTGGTCTTGCCGGCGCCGTTGGGACCGATGAGGCCGACACGGTCGCCGCGCATGATTCGCGTCGAGAAATTGGCGATGACGGGCTGCCCCGAGAACCCTTTCGAGATGTCCTCCACCTCCGCCACGAGCTTTCCTGACGGCGCGGCCTCCTCGATCTCGAAGCGCACTGTTCCCGTGCGGGCACGCCGCGCCGCTCTCTCCTCCCGCATGGCCAGCAGCGCGCGCACGCGTCCTTCGTTGCGCGTCCGGCGCGCTTTGATCCCCTGTCGGAGCCACGCCTCCTCCTCCGCGAGTCGCTTGTCGAAGGCCTCCTCGCGCAGCGTTTCGTTGGCGAGCCATTCCTCCTTCTTCCTCAGGAATGTCGCGTAGCCGCCGGGCCACGAAGTGAGCCGTCCCCGGTCGAGCTCCACGATGCGGGTGGCAAGCCGCTGAAGAAACGCACGATCGTGCGTGACGAACACGAGCGCCCCGCCATACTCGGCGAGAAAGGCTTCGAGCCAGTCGATGGCCTCCAGGTCGAGATGGTTTGTCGGTTCATCGAGCAGCAGGAGGTCCGGCTCGGAGGCGAGCGCGCGGGCGAGCAGGACCCGGCGCCGCCAGCCCCCTGAGAGTGAATTGACCGTGGCGTCAGCCGACAGGCCGAGGTGCGACAGCACCGTTTCGACGCGCTGCTCGAGTCGCCATCCATCTTCTTCTTCGAGCCGGTGCTGCAGCCGGCCGAGTTCCTCGAGCGACTGCGCATCGCCCGTGTCAGCCACACGCACGGCCGTGTGGTGGTATGCGGTGACCAGCGCCTTGAGAGGGCCGAGTCCTTCGGCGACCACGTCGAAGACTGTCTGGTCGGTCGACAGAGGGACGTCCTGATCGAGACGCGACACGCGGAGCCTGGGCTCGCGCCAGACCGTGCCCGAGTCAGGCGCCGCTTCCCCGCTCAGGATCCGCAGCAGCGTGGACTTGCCTGTGCCGTTCCGGCCAACGACGCAGACGCGCTCACGTGCATCGACGAGCAGCGACACGCGATCGAGCAGCGGCAGGTGGCCGTACGCAATCGACACCCTCTCGAGGGCAATGAGCGGCATGAACAGCCCATCATGGTACCCTCGATCGAGACGCGCATGATCCATGTGACCGATCAGATTGCGATCGACCCCAGACACCTGGACGAGCGATTCGTCCGCGCATCGGGGCCTGGTGGTCAGAACGTGAACAAGGTGGCGACGGCCGTCGAGCTGCGCTTCGATGTCGCGGCATCGGCGCTTCCCGAAGACGTCAAGACGCGGCTTGCGACGCTCGCAGGCAGCCGCATGACGGCTGAGGGACTGCTCCTCATCGACAGCCGCGAGCATCGGACACAGGCCCGGAATCGGGAAGCCGCGATGGAGAGACTCGTCGCTCTGATCCGCCGCGCCGCAATGCGGCCCGTCCGGCGACGGGCGACGAGACCAAAGGCGGCGGCACGCGAACGGCGGCTCACCTCGAAGAAGAAGCGCGGCGCGATCAAAGAGTCGCGGACGAGGCGCTCCGGAGAAGACGACTGAGGCGGCTCAAGTCGAGCCGGTGAAGAGCGCGCACCCAGGCACGCACACGATCGGTCCGATCGACGCGATCCACAATCGCACTGGTCGACGGATCGACATACACCCACGTTGCATCGGCGTCGCCAAATCTGACGCGTGCGACAGGCATCCTGCCGTGCTCAGCGCCACGGGAATAGTAGCCGTCTGAGGAGTCCAGCATCTCGATCCCGTCAATCGACACATCCGGAAGGCTCACGGCGAGACGTGTTCGTATCGAATCGCTCGTGAACGGCACACGCCTGACGGTCATCGTCTCGGCTACGACCAACAGCCTTTCGCTCGCACCGGCTGCGAGCTGCCCTGCGTCGCGCGCTTGATTGCTGTGCCTGCGCGCCTCCAGCATCACGAGCAGAAAGGGTGCGTCCTGTATCCGCACGAACTCGACCTCGCGAATGGGCCGATCGCCGGTCACGAGGGCCAGGCGCGGGAGATCGATCACCACGAGAGCGCGCGCATCCACGGGCCGTCCTGAGAGGGTGTCCGACGGCACACGCACCCCGCCGGAACTGAAGGCCCCCGCCACCATCAGCAGCCACCCGCTCATGACCCAGAGCAGAGCGACGCTCGTCATCCCGACCGCAGCCGTACGAACGACGATGCGCCGATTCGAGTCTCTCAGGAGCCGTACCGCGCCAGCGATAGCGCCCACGCAGATCAACGTCGACAGCGCGGCCACGATCCAGGCTCGGAGCACTGGTCTCGCATCGAGTGGCGGGAGCAGCAGCCTGTGCGTATCCCCAATCCGCGACAGCAGCCGCTGATCCGCCGACGTGGCGGCCACGACCTCGGCAAGACGAGGCGACACGTAGATCTCGGTCCCGCCGTCGTCATGAATCCGAAACTTGTGGAGCGGCAGGTCACGTCCGTGGCCCGTGGTCCATCGATCGGGCGAGGTCATCACTTGCGCCGGGTCGACGCGATCGAGCGCGACACCGGCGAAGCGCGCGGCGATCGCACGGGTCATCTCCGGTTCGACCGTGGTGAGGCGTTCACCAGAGTCCGCGAAAATCGTCGTATCGCCGAAGCGGTATGCCGGACGGTCGAGAACCGTCAAGAGCCGCGCATCTGCCGGGGGGCTGTCGAGCGCGGCGCGCGCGAGCGCCTCGGAGGGACCGATTGTGATGCGGGCAAGGTCAACCGGGAGGCGACGCACCGGACCGAGCGCCGGATTGGATTCCCGCGACACGCCAGCGAACAGCGTGAGGAACCCGGTCGCCGTCCACAGGATAAGCAGGACGACGACCGGAATGCCGAGAGCACGAGACCTTACCGTTGCCAGCCGGTGCACCTGCATGCGCCGGCTGCACGCTACCGTGCCTCTCTCAGAACGTCAATTCCACACCGGCCAGTGCATGGATACCCGGCGACGGATAGAACGCACGCTGGACGGGGAATCCACCCAGCACACCGAAGTCGTTGTACTCCTCGTCGAAGAGGTTCTTCACGTCAAGGCGAATGCGGGCACGTCCGAGGGTATAGGCGAGCCGCGCGTCCATCAGAAAGAAGCCGTCCTGTTCTCCGAACGTTCCGGCGAAGTCTCCTTCGAAGCGTCGGTTTCCCGTGAAAGTGCCGGCCAGACCCGCTTCGAACCGTTCTCCAAACGGCGCCCTTGCCTCGATGCTCGCGCGACGCGTCGGAACGCCCGGCATGCTCTGTCCGTCATAAATCCCGCCGTCAATGCTGGTGTCGACGACTGCTACGGTGGCTCCGAGGTGGATGCGGCCGGCCTGGGCCGCCAGAGCCATTTCAATGCCCGAGCGGAGGCTGTCGCCATCCAGGTTCTCGTTGGCACCGAACCCGAAGGGACCGCCCACCGGATTGAAGAAGATCTCGTCACTCGTCGCGAGACGAAACGCACTCACCGTCGCCTGTGCAATGCCGAGCTCGAAGCGCACACCACCTTCCACGCCCGTCGAGCGCTGTGGCTCGAGCGATCCATTGATGGTGTTGCTGAAGAAGTCGAACATCTCGTCGAGCACCGGATAGCGGAAGCTTCTGGAGACGCTGGCGAAGACCGACGCCTGAGGCGCTACGACCATCGTCGCGCCGAGGTCGGCGGCGTGCGCGTCGAACGACTTCGACGATGGGACAGAGGGTTCGAAGTGGTACTCGGCCGAGTCGAAGCGATAGCCTCCGGAGAGCGAGCCGCGGGAGAAAGACACTTCGTCCCGCAGATAGGCCGCGCTGTTTGACTTCTTCAGCTCGAACACGCCGACACTCGGAAAGCCATCGAAGACGCTCGTGTTCGTAATGTCTTCCGTTGCGCTCGTGAAGTCTGCCCCGAGGACGAGGCTGTGCGCGATCGCGCCTGTCGAGACATCGAGCGACGCGCGCGGGGACGCCGCGATCGTGCTGATACCGGTGTCCCCGGTGAATTCGCCGCCGCTGAAGGAGCTGAAGAAGCGAGAGTCGCGCTGCCTCACAGACACGTCCGCGACGACGTACCCTCGATCGCCAAGCGTGAGCCTCGGCGACGCCATCACGTACCCATCGTCGATATCGGCAAAGTCGTCCGGCGTCAGCGACTGCTCGCGGTCGACTCCTGCCGCGAGGTCCGATTCCTTGAGCGAACCCGGAAGCCCGGTGCGATCGCCGTGGTATCCCCCGCTCACCGCCACCTCGAATCTGGAGTCCGGACGGACCACGATCTCGCCGCCAAAGTCTCCGCCTGACGTTTGTGCGTTCTCGCGATGCCCATCGGATCGGTGACCGCGACCGTTGACCGCATACGTCAGGGATCCCCGCGAGCCGCGCGTCGAACCTTCGCCCGTGACCGTTCCGAAACCGCCGCCTGAGAGCGCAAACCGTGTCGCGCGCGCGTTGTCGCTCTTGGTGATGATGTTGATCACGCCACCGCCGGCGTTGTCGCCGAACGACACGGCGCCGCTCGTGCGAACGACTTCGATGCGTGCGACACGATGCAGCGGAATCTGAGCCCAGTCGCTGCCGCTCAGATCCGGCTGATTGACGCGTCGTCCGTCAACGAGCACCAGCGTATTGAGGCCAGCCGTCGCACCGAACCCGCGCAGATCGACACGGAAGCTGCGCCGTGCGCCCGTCAGGTCGATGACGTGCAGCCCGAGCTGCCGGAGCGCTTCGGGGATGTCCTGCGCGGGCATCTCCGCCAGGGTCTCGGCGTCGATGACGGTCACGAGGCCGGGGATCCGGGCCACGGTGCTCTCGACGCGTGACGCGGTCACGAAGACCTGCTGGTCGAATCGCGGAATGGCCTGAGTCGACGGCTGGGCCAGCGCACTCGCGGGGTACGACAGAGCCGCGGCGGCAAACAGAACGCGGAGGGAAGAAACGACGATCGATCGCATGCAGCACCTCCTCTCGTGGCGAAGGGAGCTGCACGCAGACGCGCACGCGAGTGCGCGCGAAGCAGCACGGATTACCCTCTGTCCACGAAGGGTCAACGTTGGCGTTGCAGGCAGGTCTTCTGACTATCGGATCGTCCTACTGGCCGCGCCTTCCCGACTCAGCGGAGCTGAGCCAGTGGCGTCGATGCGGCGGTCGTCCCCGATTACAGCGGCGGGCCCGTCCCCGATTCACACGGGGTTCCCTATCAAGCTCGGTCGAGCACCTGAACGCGACGATCACGATGGCGGAAGAGGCGCGCTCAAGTCAAGTCCGTGCGTGCGGATGCTGCCTCCCGCGGCAGAGCTTCGCCAATGTATGATTCACGGGTGAATGAAGTGCGCGGCGCCAGCGTGGCGCCTTCTCTACTCCCCCGCGCCAGCCACATCAGGCTGGCGACCACAGACTGAACACGGAAAACGGGCATCATGATTTCGAAGGCTGAATGTGTGTACGCGCGCTTCCTTGGTGCGGCATTGCTGTCTATCACGCTTGGCATTGCGCCATCGGTCGCGGCGCAGGAGGGCTATCGGGTCTCGACCGTCGTCGTCAGTTCCGGGCAGACTCCGACGACGAGTGGTCTTGCGGGGACGATTCAGTTCCGAAACGACCGCCGCGGGTACATGGAGGTCACCGTCCAGCAGGAGTCTGCGCGGTTCATGTTCGGACGCGATTTCGGCGCGGGCCGGCTGACGTGCTCGCTGTACGGGACCGTCGGGTATTTCCAGGGCGCGCCGTTCGTGTCGCCATACTTCTATTGCGGCGCACCGGTCGGACAGATCGCCACCCAGCGCGTGTTCGTTGGCGGGCTCATCTGGCCCGGCTTCTATCTCGGCCGCGAGCCCGACAAATGGAGAAACGACGGGCGAATCAACCCGGAGCCCATGTTCGCCACCAACCTGCTGATGGCGAACCTGAATATCGGAGGCTTTGGCGCGAACGTGAGCTACCTGAACGTGCTCGATGATCCCTGGAACTTCCTGCCCGGCGTGAGCTACGCGCATCCCCTGAACGGCCAGTTCAGAGTGCAGGGCAGCGGCACCTGGAACTCCAACAGCGAGAAAATGATGTATTACATCGGCCTCTCGTGGCAGATACCGAGGCCGAATCCCTAGAAACACGAAAGGCCCATTGCTGGGCCTATGGTGCTGCGGGTTAAATTGGTCGGGGCGAGTGGATTCGAACCACCGACCCCTCGGTCCCGAACCGAGTGCTCTACCAGGCTGAGCCACGCCCCGACGGCCACGATGTTACTTCAGGCTACAGGCTCCCGGCTATAGGCTTCGGTCCGCCCCCGGGGCCCGAAGCCTGACTGCCTACTGCTGCGCCGTCCCGGTCTGGCCTGGCCAGCGCGTGTCGATCGGCTTGCTCGCATCCGCAGTGATCTTCAAGTCCGCACAGTGGTGATACGAGAAATCGCCATCACGATTGCGGCCATGCTCGGCCATGAACTGGATGACCTGCAGGGTGCACTTCTCGCAGTTGATGTTCGGCAGCGTGATGTCCGCCTCGAACGGCGCGGTCGGCCGCGTCGTGTGCGGGAACAGCCCGTCGGCGAGGACCGGCACCTCAGGCGGATTCTGAATCGCGGCCGACACCGACCACTCCCCCTTTGGCGTGTCTCGCGTCACGACCTCGGGATCGGGCGGCAGTTCCGCGCGTGAAGTGACGGCAAGGGCAACACGGTAGTGTCCCGGGTGATAGATGGTCTCCTGGACGCGCAGCTTGATCGTCTGCCCCCCCTGCAGGGTCGTCACGGCATTCGAGGGCGTGCCGGGGTTCGCCGTAGTGCCTCCGCACGGCGCCAGCTTCTGCGGATCCCCGCGCTGGTCGACCTGCAGCCACGAGGCCGGCTCGAGGAGGATGAAGTGGGCGTCGACTGCCACGGGCACCGCCGGCGCCGCGCCAAGGACCGCCGCTGCCAGGACTCCACGCACAAGACGGTTCATATACGCTCCCTTGCGCGGCCGTGCGGCACGCACGCGCGCTTAGACGCGGCCGGTCGGTTCCAGGATCCCGGACTGCTGCGCCACTTCTTCCAGAAGAGGCAGCGCGGCATGCGCCGTCAGATCCGGATGGAGCGGCGTCACCGAGACGTACCCGTCACGCACGGCCTGGTAGTCCGACCGGTCGTGCGGCTCCCACTCGTCCAGGCCCTCGTCGATCCAGAAATACGGCCGTCCCTTCGGATCGGCCCGCTCCATGACCTTGGTGATGTGGTTCCGCTTGGCCTGCACGGTCACCTTCAGTCCCTTCGGCACCCCCGGCGGGACGTTGATGTTCAGAAAGGTCCGTGACGGGAACCGGCGCTGCAGCATCGGCCCGGCCATCTGCAGGGCAGCTTTCGCCGCGTGGCTGAAGTCGTACTCATGCGGCGTTGAACCGAGCGACACGGCGAGGCTCGGCACCCCGAGCAGTGCGCCTTCGAGCGCGCCGGACACCGTGCCCGAATAGGTCACGTCGTCGCCCAGGTTGTAGCCCTTGTTGATGCCGGACACGACGAGGTCGGGCATGCCGCGAAGCACCTGGGTGATCGCGATGTTCACGCAGTCGGTCGGCGTGCCGTCCACGCTGTACAGGCCAGGGCCGTGCGACTCGAGACGCAGAGGACGTCGGAGCGTGAGAGCGTGTCCGATGGCACTGGCTTCGTCGCCCGGCGCGACGATGATGATCTCGCCAAGTGGGCGCAGAATGTCCGCCAGGGCCATGATTCCTGCAGAACGATAGCCGTCGTCGTTGGTCACGAGAATCCGGGGCATGGAACTCCCGATTATAGCAGCCGCATTTGACGCGACCCGGCCGCGGGACGTTTACAACAGCGCACCCGGCGGGCCAGAATCGCGGAGAGACCCAATTGTGCTAGATCGTCTGAGCCGTCCTCTGCGGAACCTGCGACTCTCAGTCACCGACCGGTGCAATCTCCGCTGTGAGTACTGCATGCCGGAGGAGGACTACGTGTGGCTGCCGAAGCAGCACCTCCTCGACTTCGAGGAAACGAGCGCCCTCGTTGACGTCTTCGTCTCGGTCGGCGTCGATCGCGTGCGGCTCACAGGCGGCGAGCCCCTGCTCCGTCGCGATCTCTCGGGCCTCGTCGGCATGCTGGCCCGGAAACCCGCGCTCCGCGATCTTGCGATGACGACCAACGGCATCCTGCTGGCGGAGCAGATCGACGCGCTGCACGCGGCGGGCCTCAAGCGGGTCACGGTGAGTCTCGACACCCTGCAGCGTGATCGCTTCGTCAAGATCGCACGCTACGACGAACTCGATCGCGTCAAGGAGGGGATCGAGGCCGCGCACAGGGTGTTCGGCAGCCTCAAGATCGACACCGTCGTCATCAAGGGGACCAACGACGACGAGCTCGTGGATTTGATCGAGTTCGGGCGGCGTGCGCACGCCGAAGTCCGATTCATCGAATACATGGACGTTGGAGGCGCGACACACTGGCGGCCCGAACGCGTGATGTCGCGGGCGGAGATGATCGACGTCCTCACACGCCGCTATGGAGCGATTGCGTCGATCGACGAACCCGGCTCCTCGGCTCCGGCCGACCGCTACATGCTTGCGGATGGAACGGCCTTCGGGATCATCGCCTCCACCACCGAACCGTTCTGCAGTACGTGCGATCGCAGCCGGCTCACCGCAGACGGCATGTGGTACCTCTGCCTCTATGCGACGGGTGGTGTCGACCTGCGAAAGGCGCTCAGAGCAGGGGCGACCGAGGGCGATCTGCGCCGGCTGATCGCCTCGGCATGGAGCGCGCGCGACGATCGCGGCGCGGAAGAGCGCCTGGCACTCGAAGACCGCCAGCAGCTCATCCCCCTGCGTGCGCTCCGTCAGGATCCACACCTGGAGATGCACACTAGAGGCGGCTAGGGCGGGTGGGCCTGGAAGGCCGGGTAGCGCGGCGGAGGGAGTTGCCTACCTGCCTCCGACCTGGCCTACCCGCCCCCCCTGCCCGTCCCGCCCCTCCTGGCCCTCCTGCCCGCAGTACGCGTCGAACGCCTGCGTCAGTTCCACAGCAATCTGCTCGGCGGATCGATTCTCGATCTGATGCCGCTCGAGCATGTAGACGAGCTCGCCGTTGCGGAGCAGACCGATGGACGGTGACGAGGGGCGGCGGCCCGTGAAGTAGCCGCGGGCTCGCGCAGTGGCCTCTTCGTCAGCTCCGGCAAACACCGTGGCGACACGATCCGGCCGCGTGCCATGACCGAGCGCCAATGCGATGCCTGGGCGCGCCTTGCCGGCCGCGCATCCGCACACCGAGTTCACGACAATCATGAGCGTCCCCGGGGTCTCGCTGACGGCGGCGTCGACCGCCTCGCCGGTTCGCAGCTCTTCGACTCCGAGACGGGTGAGTTCCTGGCGCATCGGCGCCACAAAGTATTCGGGATAAGGCATGTCCCGATTGTACTCGGTTCAGGCGGGAATCCTGGGCGGGACGTCGCTGTGACGCGACAGGACGTCACGGACGGCCGCGACGAGGTCGCTCGGCTGGAACGGCTTGGCCAGGAAACGGATCTGGCGATCGAGATCGACGGCCATCGACGGCCGCGCGTGTCCCGACATGAACAGCACGCGCAGACCTGGCCGCACGGCCACCAGATGCTGCGCGAGGGTCGGGCCGTTCATGCCCGGCATGACGACATCGCTCAGGAGCAAGTCGATTTCACGGCTGCGGACGGCGAAGATGTCACAGGCAGACTGGGGAGACGCCGCTTCGATGACGCGATAGCCATGCCGCACGAGCGTGGTCGCAACGATGAGGCGAACCGCGTCCTCGTCCTCGACGACCAGCACGGTCTCCCGTCCGCGCACACCCAGCGTCGATGGAAGCGCCGTGCCCTCGCCCTCGGCCGGCGCTTCGGCGGCCGGAAAGTGCATGGTGATTGTGGACCCGCGGCCGGGCTCGCTCTCGACGGCGATGAAGCCGTGGCTCTGCCGCACGATGCCGTACACCGACGCCAGTCCAAGTCCCGTTCCCTTGCCGACGTCCTTGGTGGTGAAGAAGGGCTCGAAGAGATGGGCACGCACCTCATCGGACATGCCGACGCCGTTGTCCGACACACGCAGGCGGACGTAGTTGATGCCGTGGGCGGGCTGGTCGACAGGAATCTCGGCAGCCGTGAGCTGAACGCGCGCTACCTCGAGGCGAATCGCGCCGCCGCCAGGCAGCGCATCGCGCGCGTTCAAGACGAGGTTCATGATCACCTGGTCGAGTTGCGCGGTGTCGATCTGTACAGGGGCTGGCTCCTCCGCCAGGTCGAGCGTCAGATCGATGTCCTCACGAATCAGGCGGGAGAGCATCTCGCGCAGTTCCGTCACCACCCGGTTGAGGTCGACCTTCTGAGGCAGCAGCAGCTGCTTGCGTCCGTATGCGAGCAGCTTCTGGGTCAGCGATGCCGCGCGGCGGCCCGCCTTCAGGATCTCCTCGAGGTCCGACCGGGCGGTTCCTTCGAACTGCTGCGTGTCGATCAGCAGCTCGGTGTAGCCGAGAATCGCCGTGAGCAGGTTGTTGAAGTCGTGGGCGATCCCGCCGGCCAGGCGGCCGACACTCTCGATCTTCTCCGACTGCATCAACCGCTCTTCGATCCGCCGCCGCTCGGTGACGTCACGGGCGATGCACAGATGACGCCCCTCGTAGATCGACGCGCGATAGCTGCATTCGAGGATGCGTGGCCCGCGTCCACTCGTGGTCACGTGGTGTTCGCGCCTGGCCTCGCCGAAAGCCAGCAGCTCGCGCCATGCGGCCTCGAGACTGCTCCGGTCGCCTGTCACGAGCGCGTCGAGCTGCTCACCAATGAGCGACGCTTCGGCGCCGAGGAGCGCCACCGCCGCGTTGTTCGCGTCGACGATGTGCCGCTCGTCGTCGAGGATCAGGATGGGGTCGGCCGCGTCGTCAAAGACGGCCCGGGAGTGCTGCTCGCTCGCGCGGAGTGCATCCTCGGCCTGCGCGCTCGCGGTGACGTCGATGACGACGCCCCTGAACTCCGCGAGCTCCCCGGAATCGTCACGCACGCCCACCGCGCTCGAGAGCAGGTGCACGATGCGCCCATCGCAGCGCCGCATCGGGATCCGTGCCCGTTCGATCCGCCCCGACTGTCGCAGGCGGTGCAGGAATCCGTCACGCCGGTCCGCCGAGACATGCAACCGGTCGAGTGGCGCCGCCAGTGCCTCCGCACGGGATCCGAACCCGAAGATGCGAAGGAACGCGTCGTTGCACTGGAGAAGAGTGCCGTCGGCGCGGGCCGAGTACAGCCCGACCAGTGCGCTCTCGAAGAGCTCGCGGTAGACGTCCGACTGACTGTGGCGAACGTCAGCCGCGCGGCCCTGCATAGCGCGGCACTTCGTCGCTGATCTTGTAGCGCTCCAGCCGCCGGTACAGGGCCCGACGGCTGATACCGAGGACCCGGGCGGCGGCCATGCGATTCCCGCCCACCTGTTTGAGCGTCTCGATGATGTGGCCGCGCTGGAGGTCGTCCTGTGCGGATCGGCTGGCCATCTCGGTTCCGGCGATCGCACGGACACGCGGCATCTGAGGCGCCACGCGCGGCGATTGGCTCCCGAGCGCCCGGGCGATCTCGCGCTCGGAGATCGTCGCGCCTGGTGTCAGCAGTGCCGCGCGCTCGATGCAGTTCCTCAGCTCACGGACGTTTCCTGGCCACTCGGCCTGCTGCAGCGTGTACTCCGCGGCGACGGTGAGCCCCGTGAGCGTCTTGTTGAAGCGGGCCGAGCATTCGCGCACGAACGCGGCCGTCAGGAACGGAATGTCCTCGCGGCGCTCGCGGAGCGGGGGCAGCGACAGACCAGCGACGTTCAACCGGTAGAACAGATCCCCGCGGAATCGTCCAGCCAGTACCTCTTCGTGCAGGTTGCGGTTCGTCGCGGCAATGACCGTGACGTCGATCTTCTGGGGCTGCAGCGAGCCCACGCGCTGCACCTCGCCGTTCTCGAGCACCCTCAGCAGCTTCGCCTGCACGGTCAACGGCAGCTCTCCGACTTCGTCGAGGAAGAGGGTGCCTCCGTTGGCGGCCTCGAACAGTCCGGTCTTGTTGTCGACGGCGCCGGTGAACGCACCGCGGACATGGCCGAACAGCTCGCTCTCGAAGAGGGTCCCGACCACGGCCGAACAGTTGATGGTGATGAAGGGTCGCGAGGGCCGTGCGCCCATCTGGTGAAGCGCACGTGCCACGAGCTCCTTGCCGGTCCCTGTCTCCCCGCCCACGAGGACCACGCGCGCGTGCGGACCCAGTCGACGGATGATCGCAAAGACCTGCTGCATGGCCGGCCCCTGTCCGATCATTCCGCAGAACTCGACATCGGCCATCAGCCGCGTCGTCTGCGCGTCGCGCGCACGCCCTTCGAGGCCGTCGCGGATCTCGATCAGCGTGCGCTGAAGGGTGTCGACCTCGAACGGCTTGCCCATGTACTCACGGGCGCCGAGACGGATGGCATCGACCGCGTTGGCGACGCTCGTATGCGTCGTCGTCGCGACCTGCTCGCAGTCGGGTGCGACGCGGCGGATCTCGCGCAGCAGACCGAGGCCGTCCGCGTCGGGCATGCGCACGTCCACCATCGCCAGGTCGGGAGGCCGTCCCGCGACGTGTTGCTTGACCT
>JBFWPD010000045.1:0-14720 GCA_050250175.1 Vicinamibacterales bacterium | reverse complement strand
GGAAACGGCAGGTTCTGGTCCCGCTGGAAGGCTTTCAGCGCAAAGAACGAGTCGACGCTGATGCCGTACACCTGAGCTCGCGCGGTGCCAAGGGTCGCGAGATGATCGCGGATGGTACACAGCTCTTGACTACACGTGGCGCTATAGGCAGCGGGGAACAAGGCGAGAACGACGCACCGGCCCCGGGACCCGCTGAGAGTGACCGGTTCCCGATCCTGGTTGACCAGGGTGAAGTCCGGCGCAGGCGTTCCAACGTCTACATGCATCAGTGAAGACCTCCAATCGAAAGTGTCGCGGCTTGGGTTGCGCCCTTCGGGCCTAGTCATTTTTCCATGCTTCGGATAGCATTTTTGACCGGCATCACCCAGGTCGACGCTGCTCAAGCCTTCGGTTCCCGGCTTGAGGGCGCGCGCCCCAGCGCGCCGTCCTGCCGGACGCCGGCGTTCTCTCCGGCCGGCAGGCTTCAACTAGATCAGAGCGCTCGCGGCGGTCCTGTGGCGGATCGGCCGTCCAACTGAGGGGTGGCTTCGTGATCGAGGTGCAGCACCTCACGAAACGATACGGGCCGTTCACGGCCGTCAACGACGTGAGCTTCCGCGTCGAGCGTGGCGAGATTCTCGGCTTCCTGGGCCCCAACGGGGCCGGCAAGACGACCACCATGCGGATTCTGACCGGCTACATGCCGGCCACGGAAGGCAAGGCGGTGGTGGCGGGCTTCGATGTCTTCGATCAGCCGATCGAGGCCAAGCGCCGCACCGGCTACCTGCCGGAAACTCCACCGCTCTATCCCGACATGACGGTCGCGGAATACCTGTCCTTTGTCGCGAAGATCAAGGGCGTCCCTCCTGGCGAACGCC
Organism: Vicinamibacterales bacterium; assembly: GCA_050250175.1. GTDB lineage: Bacteria > Acidobacteriota > Vicinamibacteria > Vicinamibacterales > CAVVIG01 > JBFWPD01. Next base: position 13,863 of record JBFWPD010000045.1, on the reverse strand, counting down.
GCGAGCGCATCCGGGCGACCATGGAGCGGACGCGCATCGCCGACATGGCGGATCGTCTGTGCACGAAGCTGTCGAAGGGCTACAGGCAGCGCGTCGGACTCGCGCAGGCGCTGATCCACAACCCGGACGTCCTCATCCTGGACGAGCCGACGGCAGGTCTGGACCCGAAGCAGATCATCGAAACACGTGAGCTCATCAAGGAGCTCGCGGGCGATCACACGGTCGTCCTGAGCACACACATCCTTCCCGAGGTCTCGCAAACCTGTCAGCGGGTCGTCATCATCAACAAAGGCCAGGTCGTGGCGGTGGACACACCCGATGGCCTGACCGGACGCCTGCGCGGCGCCGAGACCATGTATCTCGAGGTCGACGCCATCGGCACCGATGCCGCTCCGGTTCTGGCGGAGGTCCCTGGCGTCACAAGGGTCGTCGAGACCGATCGCCGCGAAGCGATCGTCGCATACGAAGTCGAGAGCGACCGTGGTCACGACGTGCGGCGCGACCTCGCACGAGCCGTCGTCGGACAGGGGTGGGGGCTGCTGGAGCTGAGACCCATGCGCATGAGCCTCGAGGACATCTTCCTGTCGCTGACGACGGAAGAGACCGGGCAGGCGGGAGACACGGGCGTGGCGGCCGAAACCGAGGTGGCAAATGCGTAACATCCTGGCCATCGCCGGCAAGGAGCTCCGCTCCTACTTCGCCTCGCCGATTGCCTACATCGTCATCGGCTTCTTCACCCTGCTCTACGGCTACTTCTTCGCCCTGATCCTTCAGATCTTCGTGCAGTCGAGCCTCCAGGTCGACCCGACCAGCGCGGGACCGCAGAACATCAACGAGATGGTCATCAGACCGTTGATGCAGAACGCGACGGTGATCCTGCTCTTCGTCATGCCGTCAATCACGATGCGCACCTATGCGGAAGAGAAGCGATCGGGCACGATCGAGCTGCTCTTGACGTCTCCCCTCACCGACACGCAGATCATCCTCGGCAAGTTTCTCGGCGCCTTCGCGCTCTACGCGGCCATGCTGGCGATGACGCTCATCCACATCAGCATCCTTTTCTGGTACGGGGATCCGGAGTGGAAGCCAATCGCGACGGGCTATCTGGGGCTGCTCATGATGGGTGGCGCGTTCATCTCGGCGGGCCTCTTCGTGTCGAGTCTCACCAGGAACCAGATCGTCGCAGGCGTCGTGACGTTCGCCGTGCTGCTCTTCTTCTGGATCATCAGCTGGATCAGCAATTTCGCGAGCCCCGCCGTTGGAGAGATCGCCAGTTATCTGTCGCTCGTGGATCACGGTGAGGACTTCTGGCGGGGCATCATCGACACGACCCACGTCGTCTATTACCTGAGCTTCATCGCGTTCGGACTCTTCCTGACAGTGAGATCGGTCGACAGCGAACGGTGGCGGGGCTGATGATCAACCGAATTGCCAGCGTCGTGTTCTGGTTGGGCGCCGCGCTCGTCGGCGGCGCTCTTGCGATCCGGTTCGCCATTCCGGAGCAGGAGCAATACGCCCCGTATCTGGCGTGGGCCGGGCTTGCCTGCATGCTCCTCTACACGGTCTCGCAATGGCGCGAGATCGGTGGGGCGATGTCGAAGCGCCAGGCGCGCTACGGAGCCCTGTCGGCGTCGAGCGTTCTGATTGTGCTGGGCATTCTCGTCGCTGTGAACTACATCGGTCGCCGGCAGAACGTCCGCTGGGATCTCACGGCCGCGCAGCAGTTCAGCCTGTCGGATCAGACCCGGAACGTGTTGCAGGGGCTCGAGGGTCCGCTTGAAATCATGGCCTTCGCGCCCGACACCGACTTTCAACGCTTCCGTGACGTACTCGAAGGCTATGAGTACGAGTCGTCGCAGGTCACGGCGGAGTACGTGGATCCCGATCGCCGCCCGACCGTCGCGCAGCAGTACGCAATCGAGCAATACGGCACGGTGCTCGTGAGCTACCAGGGACGCAGCGAACGCACGGTCTCTCTCACCGAGCAGGACATCACCAACGCCATCATCAAGGTGGTGTCCGGCGAAACGCGCACCGTGTACTTCACACAGGGGCACGGCGAGAAGGACCCCGAGTCGAACGAGCGGGACGGCTACTCCAGTGTGGCGGAGGCGCTGCGGCGCGAGAACTACGCCGTCGACACGGTGGTCCTCGCGCAGGAAGGCCGCGTACCGGAGAACGCGTCGGTCGTTGTCGTGGCTGGACCCCGTCAGGATTTCCTGCAGCCGGAGGTCGATGCGCTTGCCACCTATCTGGGCAACGCCGGGAAAGTGCTGCTGCTGCTCGATCCGCCACAGTCGGCCGACGAGCCGCCGATGGCCAACCTCCTGCAGCTCGCGCAGTCGTGGAACATCGAGCTGAGCAACGATCTGGTTGTCGATGCCAGCGGCATGGGCCGCATCCTGGGCACTGATGCCTCCGTCCCGGTGGCCGCGAACTATCCGGATCACGCCATCACGCAGCGCTTCGGATTCATCACGGCCTATCCGCTGGCGCGTTCCGTCCGGCCAATTCCTGGCGGCGCCAACGGCCGCGTAGCCGCGCCGTTTATCGAGTCGAGTCCGCGAAGCTGGGCGGAAGCGGATATGAAGGCGCTGCTGGCGGACGGAGAGCTCTCCCTCGACGAAGCATCAGGCGACGTCGCCGGGCCCGTGCCTCTCGGCACGGCTGTATCGGCACCGGCCGCGAAGCCGGCGCCGGCGGAAGGAACTGAGGCCGATCCGGATGCGCCGGCCCCCGAGAGCCGCATCGCCGTTGTCGGCGACGCCGACTTCGCAGCCAATGCGACCCTCGGAATCCAGGGCAACCGCGACATGTTCCTCAATATCGTCGGGTGGCTGTCACAGCAGGAGAACCTGATCGCGATCAGGCCGAGGGCGCCCGAAGATCGACGCATCACCCTCACCGCCACACAGCAGAACAACATCCTGTGGCTGTCGATCGTGATCGTTCCCGCCATCGTGTTCGGCACCGGCGTCTATACCTGGTGGCGGAGGCGGTAGATGCGCGGACTGCGTTCGACGCTGGTCCTGCTGGTCGTCCTGGTGGGTCTGGGCGCCTACATCTACTTCGCGGTCCCTCAGGAGGAGAACGCCGTCTCTCAGGAGAACCGGGTGTTCCCCGGTCTCGAGACTGCGGTCATCGACAGGGTCGTCGTGCAGTCGGAGAGCGGCGACGCGACCACGGTCGAGAAGAACGGCGACGACTGGCAGATCGTGTCGCCGCTGACGGCTCGCGCGTCCACGATTGAGCTGGGAGGAATCGCCTCGGCTCTCACGACACTCGATCGGGAGCGCACCGTCGAGGAGGCGTCGGCGAACCTCTCGGAGTTCGGTCTCGAGCCCCCGCGTGCGCGGGTCGAGTTCTCAACACAGGGCGATACGCTGTCCGGCGAATTGCTGATCGGCAACAAGACGTCCACCGGACAGAGCCTCTATGCGAAGCGTGCGGATGCGGCGCCGGTCTTCCTGATTCCGTCGTATCACGAAGGCTCGCTCAACCGCTCCACGTTCGATCTTCGCGACAAGAACCTTCTCGCGATCGATCGCGCGGAGGTTCAGTCGCTGACCGTGAACAACGCGGGCTCGGCGATTTCGTTCGAGAAGGAGGGCACCGATTGGAGGCTCGCGTCTCCGCTGACGGGCCGCGCCGACGCCGCCATGGTCGACGGACTGATCGGATCGGTCGCCGGTGCTCAGATGCGATCGGTCGCCGCGGAGAACGCTTCACCCGAGGAGCTTCGCAAGTACGGCGTCGAGAAGTCGGACCTGACGGTCAGCTTCAACAACAACGGCACGGTGACCGGCGTGCAGCTGGGCGCGCCCGTGGACGAGAACACCCTCTACGCGCGAAACAGCGCGGGCGGGCTCGTCGTCGTCATCGACAAGAGCATCGCGGACATGGTTCGCCGGCCGGCAGAAGAATACCGGCGCCGCGAGCTCTTCGGCTTCCGTTCGTTCACCGCCTCACACATCGAGTTCACGAGGAACAGTCAGACGATTGTGTTCGAGCGGCCCACGAGCAGCGACGGGAACACTCCAGCGCCCTGGAGGCGGACGGCACCGACTGCGGGCGATGTCGACGCCAGCCAGATCGAGTCGCTACTCAATGACGTGGCCAACATGCGCGTCACCAGCTTCGTCGCGAGTACTGCGAATACGGGACTGGACGCCCCTGTCCTGACCGTCACTGCCACTTACGACAACGGAGCGAACAAGGAAACGGTCACGTTCGGCCGGCAGGGCCAGAACGTCTACGCCTCACGAGCGGACGAATCAGGCGCCTTGCAGGTCAGCGCCAGCGCTCTTGACGAGGCGCTCAAAGCGCTCGACGGACTCTCACAGTAGCGCGTAGTCGCGATCAGGAGCGCGGACCCGCCATCAGCGGATCAGCAACACCAGCCTCGGCGAAGCCTCGCGCCCTGATCGCGCAGCTCTCGCACCGGCGACACGGCCGGCCTTCGGCATCAGGGTCGTAGCAGCTGTGCGTCAGCCCGTAGTCGAGTCCGAGCGCGAGCCCACGACGGATGATGTCTGCCTTCGAGAGCTCGACGAGCGGCGTGTGCACCCGGAACCTCGCGCCTTCGATACCCGCGCGCGTCGCGAGATTCGCAAGAGCCTCGAACGCACGAATGAAGTCCGGACGGCAGTCCGGGTAGCCGGAGTAGTCGACGGCGTTCACGCCAATCACGAGATCCGACGCGCCGCAGACTTCGGCGAAGCCGAGGGCGAGCGAGAGAAACACGCTGTTCCTGGCCGGCACATAGGTCGACGGAATGCCCTGGGCGCCAGGCCCCCGGTCGACCGGGACCGGAGCATCCGACGTCAATGCCGATCCGCCAATCGAACGAAGATCGAGCGCGAGCTCCAGGTGCTGAGCGACGCCAAGCGCGCGCGCCACGCGCCGCGCCGACTGCACTTCGATCTCGTGACGCTGGCCGTAGTGAATGGTCAGGGCGTGGAGCACGAAACCCTCAGCCTTGACGATCGCGGCTGCGGTATAGGAATCGAGGCCGCCGCTCAGGAGGACGACAGCCCGCCGGCCCTGCACGGTCACACGCCCCGGGTCGCTGCCGGCCACACCATCTTGTGCACCTGCAGCTGGAGGCGGGCGCGCAGCCGGTCGGCCAGCATCCACTCGGAGAGGATGCGTGGCTCGAGCACGCCATGCACAGGCGAAAACAACACGGCTCCGCACCGTTCCGCGAGACCGTACCGGCGCATGACATCGACGGCGTACTCGTAGTCGGCGCGATCCTGGATCACGAACTTCACTTCGTCGTCCGGAGTCAGCAGGTCCAGATTCGACCACTCATTCCTCCCGGACTCCCCGCTTGCCGGACACTTCACGTCGACGATCCTCTTCACGCCGGCAGGCACCCGCGAGATCGAACGGTGGCCGCCGGTCTCGAGCATCACGGTTGCTCCTCGAGCCAGCAACGCATCCATCAGCGGATAGACGTCCTCCTGCAGGAGGGGCTCCCCGCCGGTGATCTCCACCAGATCGCAGCCATGACGATCGACCTCCTGCAGAACGTCGTCGATGCTGCGCTTCGTGCCCTCGTAGAACGCATAGGCACTGTCGCACCACGTGCACCTGAGATCGCACGCAGTGAGGCGCACGAACACGCACGGACGTCCCGCATGAGTTGACTCGCCCTGAATGGAATAGAAGATCTCGTTGATCGTGAGCATCGGCCGAACCCGGCTCCATTATCCTATCGTTGATGTCCGAGGTACGGGTCGGCACGTCGGGCTGGAATTACCCGAGGGGCAAAGGGACGTGGAACGGCGTGTTCTATCCACCCTCCCGAGGCAGAGCAAAGTCGTTCGACGAGCTCGCGTACTATGCGGACCGCTTCGACACCGTGGAGATCAATTCCACGTTCTACGGTCAGCCGCGAGAGGACGTCGCGCGCGGATGGGTCGAACGCACGCCTGACGGTTTCGAGTTCTCCGTCAAGCTCTATCAGAAGTTCACGCACCCCGGAATGTTCCGCAAGAGGGTCGAGCGCACGCTTCCCCTCGCTGGCACTGATCTCGGCGCTGCCTGGATGGATGCCGTGGTCGAAGAGCTGGCTCGACCCACCAGGGCCGATCTCGACGAGTTCAAGCGCGGAATAGATCCACTTGCCAGCGCCGGCCGGCTTGGAGCGCTCCTCGCTCAGTTCCCGTCCAGTTTCAAGAGCACGCACCAAGAGCGCGACTACCTGGAGTCACTTCTCAGCGAGTTCGGAGACTTCCCCGTCGCCGTTGAACTGCGCCATCGAAGCTGGAGCGACGACGTCGACGCGACGCTCGATCTGCTGAACGCGCACGGCGCAGCCTGGGTGCAGATCGACGAGCCGAAGTTCCGGCTGTCCATCCGCCAGAATGCGCTGCCGAACATCAAAGGCTTCTACTACATGCGCCTTCACGGGCGGAACGCCGCGAAGTGGTGGAAGCATGACAGCCCTGACGATCGCTACGACTACCACTACTCCGAGGCCGAGCTGCGGGAGTTCGCCGACACAGTCGGCGCCGTGAGGCGCCTCGTGAAGAAGTCGTACGTCTACACGAACAATCACTATTCGGCGAAGTCGGTCGCCAACGCGCTGACGATCAAGCGCATCCTGGACGAGCCAATCGAGGGCGAGTACCCGCCAGAGATGATCGACCGATATCCCGAGCTTCGTGGCGTCGCGCCGATCGCGGAGTCAGCGATCCGTACTCGACGGAACTGACTCGGTCTCACTCCCGGACGAAGACTCTGATGATGTCGTCGCCGACTTCGAGCAGAGAAGGGACATCGAGCCCGGAGATCACCTGTCCGAAGACCGCATAGCGCCCATCGAGGTCCGGGCGATTGGCGAGCGCGACGTAGATCTGGCTCTCGGCCCCTGCCGGGTCGCCCATGTGCGCCATTGCGACCGCGCCGCGGCGGTGCGGCCGGCGATCCGTGATTTCCGAGACCCCCACAGGCGTCCCGCTGCCGGCAGCCGCACCGCGGCCCCACACCTGACGTCGATTCGGATCGCGCGATTGCGGGTCGCCGAACTGCACGACGAAGCCAGGAATGGCGCGGTGCACGCGCTGAGCGTTGTAGAAGCCCTGGCGGACCAGCGCCACCACATGAGCGACCGTCACCGGCGCTTCTTCAGGGTAGGTCTCGAAGACGAACGTGCCTTTCGATGTCTCGACGACGATGACGGGACCAGGCGCTGGAATCTGGCCGGAGCCCGCGGCCGAGCCGAGCACGAACAGGAAGAGCGTGAGAGCAACCCAGCGGCTCACGAGGCCACCTTGCGCAGCACACCGACCTTCGGGCAGAGCGGACTCAGCACACACGCGTTGCAACGCGGCGTGATCGGACGACAGACGTTCTGTCCCCATGTGACCAGATACAGGTTGATGAGCGGCCACCAGCGGCTGTCCGTCGCTTCGTAGAGGGCCTGTTCCGTCTCTTCGGGCGTGCGGGTCCGTACCCATCCGAGCCGGTTCGAGATGCGGTGGACGTGTGTATCGACGCAGATGTTCCTGCGGCTCTGGAACGAAAGGATCAGCACGAGATTCGCCGTCTTGCGACCGACGCCAGGAAGCGTCAGCAGGTCGTCCATCGTTCCAGGAACCCTGCCTCCATAGACGTCGAGGAGGCGACGGCTCGTCGCCAGGACGTGTCGTGCCTTGTGGCGATAGAAGCTCACGGGATAGATCAGCCGCTCGATCTCCGCAACCGGCAGCTTCGACATCGAGCGGGGGGTTCTCGCGCGACGGAACAGCCTCGTGGAAGCTGCCAGGGTCGTCGCATCCTGCGTGCGCGCTGACAGCAGCGTTGCGATGAGCACCTGGAATGGATCCTCTTCCTGGCTGGTGGAAATCTTCTCGACGGCCGGGAGCTCGAGCCCATCGATGGCGCGGGCGAGCTCTGCCATGACGGCCTTCACGTGCTGGCGTGACGGGCGGCGCGCGGCGGCGCGCCCGGAAGGACCGCGCCTCATGTCATGCCGTGACCGGGGTCAGCGGCGGCCGCCCGGAGAGCACAGCGAGGACATTGTCCACGGCAAGCATCGCCATCGCCGTCCGCGTTTCGGTCGTCGACGAGCCGAGATGCGGCGCGAGCACGACGTTCTCGAGCCCCATCAGACCCGGATGAACCTCGGGCTCCCGTTCGTAGACGTCGAGCGCGGCCCCTGCGACGAGGCCTTGCGAGAGAGCCCACACGAGCGCTTCTTCGTCGATCACCGGGCCCCGAGACGTGTTGACGAGGTAGGCCGTCCGCTTCATCCTCGCGAGCGATCGCCTGTCGATCAGGTGCGTCGTGTCGGCATTCAGCGGCACGTGGATGGACACCACGTCGGAGGTGTTGAGCAGCTCGTCGAGCGACAGCGCCGTGGCGCCGTCAAGTGTTGTCTGACGTCTGGCGGTGTAGCAGACGCTCATGCCAAAGGCGGCTGCCCGCGCCGCCACTGCGCGTCCTATCCGCCCCAGACCGACGAGCCCCAGCTGCTTGCCGCGCAGGTCGGCGCCGGGCATGAAGTCGAAGCTCCAGCCCCGCCAGCCATTTCGTCGCACGAGGCGATCGCCCTCGGCGATGCGTCTTGTGATCGCGAGGATCAGCCCCCAGGTGAAATCGGCGACGGCGTCGGTCAAGACATCGGGCGTATTGGTGACGATTACGTTGCGGGCGGCCGCATGAGTCACGTCGACGTTGTTGTACCCGACAGCGACGTTCGCGATGAGCCGCAGGCGCGCTCCCGCGTCTATCGTCTGCGCGTCGAACTTGTCGGTCAGCATGCTCACGACCGCATCCGCGGTGGCAAGCCGTGCCCGCAGCTCTGAGGGTGACATCGCTCCCTCACCCTGATGCACACGCACGTCGCCGCCTGCACGAAGCCGGTCGAGGGCAGCCACAGGGAGGCGCCGCGTAACAAGGATCTCCGGGATCTCGGGCATGCTCACTTCGCGCGTTCGAGACACGACGGATCGACGATGCCCACGATCGCGGCATCGACGGGCGCGCTCTTCCGGCCCAGAATTTCTCCGGCCGCACGGCCTTCGAGCACGACCAGCACCGTCTCATCCACGCCCGCTCCTGCCCCGTCGATGGCAAGCATCGTCGTCCCTCGTGGCGTTCCGTCGAAGTCGATCAAACGGACGAGCATCAGCTTGGCGCCGGACAGTGTCCGGTGCTTCTGCGTTGCGACGAGGGAGCCAATGACACGCGCGAGCTGCATCAGAACATCTGGAAATTTGGGAATCTTGGAATCTACAAATTTTGGAATCGTCGGCGCATGGACGCTAGCTCCAGTGGTCGACAATGCCGACGATTCCCGCGTCGACTGGCGGCGTGGCCGGGTGGAAAGGAAAACTGGCCTCCTTGCCCCGGACGAAGAAGACCTCTTCGCCGACGCCGGCGCCAACTGCATCGACCGCGACAATGGCGCGTCCGGCCGGCTTGCGATCTGGCGTGAGCGGCTGGATCACCAGGAGCTTCAAGCCCTCGAGGGCTTCGTCCTTCCGTGTCGCGACGACGTCGCCGATGACGCGCGCTATCTGCATGAGCGGCTCGCTGGAGGTGCGTGGATCTTCAGCCGACGAGATCGATCGCGTCGATGATGCCGACGACGGCGGCATCGACGGGGCAATCCTTCAGTCCCGCGGCCATCCGGGCGGAGCTGCCACTGACGATGAGTACCGTCTCGCCGACGCCTGCGTCCACCGTGTCAACGGCGACGAGGCAGGCGCCCTCGGCCTTACCCCTGGGATCAACCGGTTGGGCGACGAGCAGCTTGCTGCTGACCAGCCGCTCGTCCTTGCGGGTGGCGACCACTGTGCCGACGATGCGTGCTAGAAGCATGTGGGCACGCTAACCCAGTGGCGCGACGTGCGGACGATCACGCTTTCGTGCCGGCCGCCTTGCCAATCGGGAGGGCATCCTCGAGATTGGCATGTGGCCTGGGGATCACGTGAACGGACACGAGCTCGCCGACGCGACGAGCGGCCGCGGCGCCGGCGTCGGTGGCCGCCTTCACGGCTGCGACGTCACCACGCACGATGGCCGTGACGTAGCCCGCGCCGATCTTCTCCCATCCGACCAGCGTGACCTTCGCCGCCTTCACCATGGCATCGGCCGCTTCAATCATTGCGACCAGGCCTTTCGTCTCGACCATCCCAAGCGCCTCGCCCATTCCAATCTCCTTCAGGCGGCGCGGGACAAGCCGCGCCTGACTCGCCGCTTCACCTCAGGCTCCGTATCGCGTCCTCGATGAGCGCGGAGAGTTGGCGGTATGTTAACCGAATTTCAGCGTCGCCATCGCGTTCGGCCTGGGCTCGAATCCCCGCGACGCTCGGAACGAGGCGCGCCCCGTCGCCCGCAGGCGCCCGGACAACCTGACAGGTGGCAGGGTCCTCGACGTCCTCGGACCCGGATGCCTGGTCAGAACAAATCGGCGCCGGGGCCTTGATGCCGTAGCTGCCTCTCAGCGCCTGCAGGCGGTCGACCTCTTCGCGGGCAAGGAGATTCTCGCGCCCGAGCAGGCGGGCGACCAGGCTGATGTGGGCGAAGTGCTCGATCGTCTCCATCTTGTAGTACGCCGAGAAGAGATCGACGCCAACGGTGAGCGCCCCATGATTGGCCAGCAGCATCCCGTCGTGGGCCGTGATGTACTGGCGCACGGCCGCCGGCAGTTCCGCGGTCGAAGGCGTTGCGTAGGCAGCGATCGGAATACTGCCAAGAGTGGTCAGCACCTCTGCGAGCACCGCGCGATCGAGGGGGATTCCAGCGACGGCGAATCCGGTCGCAATGGGCGGGTGCGCGTGAACGACCGCCTGCACGTCCTTCCGCTGCCGGTAGACCTCGAGGTGCATCAGCATCTCGGAGGATGGATCGCGGTCGCCCTGGATCTTCGAGCCTTCGAGATCCGTGATGCACATCATGTCGGGCGTCATGAACCCCTTGCAGACGCTGCGGGGGGTCATCAGCAGGCGATTGGGTCCGAGCCGGACACTGATGTTGCCGTCGTTCGCGGCCGTGTATCCGCGGGCGTACAAGCGGCGGCCGACCTCCACGATCTCGGCGCGATGAGACGATTCGACAGTCATGCGGTGCGAGCCCGGTAGCGGTCGCGACAGGCGGACGAGCAGAAGTACACAGGGCCGTCACGTTCCGTGAGCGCGACGGCGCGATCGGGCACGACGAAGGTGCCGCACACAGGATCGCGCGCCATGTGAACGGCCTTCCTCCTCGGCGTCTGACGTCCCTGCTGTCCGGCTATCCCGTCGACGATGCCGCTCACCAGTTTCCAGAGCGCACGCGTCACCAGGATCGCAAGCAGCAGAAGCAGCGCGAGGCGAAGCATCAGGCTCCCGGACTGCCGGCGCCGCCCGGCGGGTGAGCAGTGCGAAGGCTTTCGAGCGCGCGCTGTGCGGCCTGTCCCTCGGTGCTGTCCGGCGCGAGCTCGATGACCCTGGTCCAGGCCTCCTCAGCGCCTTCGAGATCCTGCTTGCCGAACGCGCGCACGATGCCCAGATTCAGAAACGTCTTGGTGTGATTCGGATCGATCTCGAGTGATCGCGCAAACTGTTCGAGCGCCCTGTCCGGCTGGTCCGAGTAGTAGTAGGAAACACCCAGATCGGTACTGACGTTGACGTCTTCCGGCGCGAGCTTCAAGGCATCCGTGTACCAGGTGATCGCCTCGGCGTACTGGCCGGCGTCGAAGTAGAGATTCCCCAGCTGGACACGCGGCGTCGGGTTCGCGGGCTCTCGCTCGGCCGCGCTGCGCAGCGTGGACGCCTGAGCTTCGTCAACAGCTGGCGGCTGTCCCTGGGACGCGGGCGCTGACTGCTGCGCCGTGTTGCGAGGAGGAACGGCCGGCGTCGCCTGCTGGCTCCCGATGACCCAGCCGGCGATCAGCCCGAACAGCATGCCCGCAAGAGCGAACGCAATCGATTCGGTTTTCATGAAAGGCCGATACGCTCCGGATCATAACAAGGCGGGTCGAACAGCGTCCACCGCCAGGAACTCACGCTCCACGCAGGACATCCACGTACTCGCGCACGACCCTTTCGAGGCCCGCGAAGACCGCGCGCGCGATGATCGCGTGGCCGATCGACACCTCGTCGAGGTACGGAAGCTCCCGGAAGAGACGGAGGTTGTCGAGGTCGAGGTCATGGCCGGCGTTCACCCCAAGGCCACGGCTGTGCGCCCGTCTGGCGGCATCCGTGTATGTGGCAAAGGATCGGGTCGCTTCCTCCTTTCCCCGTGTGAATGCACGGGCGAAGGGTTCCGTATACAGCTCGACGCGATCGGCCCCGAGCGACGCCGCGAAATCGACAGACTCCGGAAGGGGATCGACGAACATGCTGACACGCACACCGCGTCCTTTGAGGTCGGCGATCACGCCGGCCAGCCGATCGGCGTCGGGACCCTTGCGCCAGCCGGCATGGCTGGTGATCTCTCCCGGCGTCACCGGCACGAGTGTGCACTGGTCAGGGGACACTTCGTGCACCAGGCTCAGCACGGCGGGACGCGGATCGCCTTCGATGTTGTACTCGATCGCCGGACGTCGCCTGGCGAGAGCCTGCGCAATGTCGCGCACGTCCTGAGGAGTGATGTGGCGCTGATCGGCTCGCGGATGAACGGTGATCCCCGCCGCGCCGGCGCCCAGACAGACCTCGACCGCTTCAAGCACCCGCGGCACGGTCCCACCGCGGGAGTTTCGAAGCGTCGCGACCTTGTTGACGTTGACCGACAGGCGGATCATCAGGTTCTGAATTTGATCATTTGGGCATCTGGTGATCTGGTCAATTGAAATGCTTCTCGACTCGATATCTCAATGTCACTCCAATGACCAGATGACCAGATCCCCAATGATCAAATTCATCCTAGAGCGGCAGTGGCAGACTGCGCGATCTCGCGCGCCCACGCCTGGATCTTCGATTCGTCGCGCCCCTCGATCATGATTCGCAGCAGCGGCTCGGTCCCCGAGTAGCGCACGAGCAACCGGCCCTGCCCGGCCATGAGCGACTCGACTCGCTCAATGGATGCGGCGAGCGAGGGCACATCCCTGACTTCCACCCGCTCCTTGACCCGCACGTTCACGAGCACCTGTGGAAACGTCACCAGCCCCGATATCAGATCCGCGAGCGATCGTCCCGTCAGTGTCATCGTCCTCAGCACGTTCAGCGCGGTGCAGAGTCCATCCCCGGTAAAGAGGTAGTCGGCAAAGATCACGTGCCCGGACTGCTCTCCGCCGAGCACAAGGCCGCGCGCCGCCATCTCCTCCATGACGTACTTGTCGCCAACAGCGCACCGGACAAGGTCGACGCCGAGGTCCCGAAGCGCCAGCTCGAGGCCGATGTTGCTCATCACCGTCGCGACGACTGCATTGCCGCGCAGTCTGCCTTCCTGCTTCAACTGGCGGGCGCACATGTAGAGCACCGCATCGCCATTGACGATCGCGCCACGATCGTCGACGAAGATCGCTCGATCCCCGTCGCCATCGAACGCCACGCCAATCCGGCACTCCTGCTCGACAACCGTGCGCGCCAGACGGTCGGGGTGCGTCGACCCGCAGTTCAGGTTGATGTTCCGGCCATCGGGCTGGTCGCCGATGACCGACACCGAGAGCCCCAGTAATCGAAACAGCGACGGCGCCACCGTCGTCGTCGCGCCATTGGCGCAGTCGATCGCAATCGTGCCGGCGAGGGTGCCGATGTCGGGAGCGACAGCCTCGAGGTGCCTCATATACAGGTCGAGCAGATCCTGGCGGCGTTCCGGTTCCACAGCCGACGGAGCGATCTGCCACTGGTGGCGTGCGATGATCCTCTCGACGGCACGCTCGACGTCCTCGGTGAACTTCTCTCCGCCGCCCGAGAACACCTTGAT
>JBFWPD010000044.1:0-15146 GCA_050250175.1 Vicinamibacterales bacterium | reverse complement strand
ACGTGGAACGAGATCGGGCGAGTTTCCCGCCTCGGCGACGAGCGCGACGAGCGCGCTACCGACCACAGCCGCGTCCGCGTATCGTCCCACCTCCGCCACGTGCTCCGGCCGCGAGATGCCGAAGCCGAGAGCGATCGGAAGATCGGTCACGGCACGAATCCGGCGCACCATGGCTTCGGCGCCGGACGCGACCTGGTCGCGTGCCCCGGTGACCCCAAGACGGGAGATACCGTACAGGAATCCTCGCCCGAGCGCGGCCGCACGCTCAACACGCGCATCCGTCGTCGTCGGACTCAACAGAAATATCGTATCGAGGCCGTTCTGCGCCAGCGCCGTACGAAAGGGGCCGGCCTCCTCGATGGGCAGGTCGAGCGCCAGCACGCCGTTCACGCCGGCATCGGCCGCCTGCCTGGCGAACGCGTCGATCCCGAGGCGGAGCAGCGGATTCGCATAGCTGAAGAGGACGATCGGCGCCCGGAGATCACGCCGCACGTCTTTCACCATGGCAAGCACCGAGCGCAGCGTGGCGCCCGCTGCGAGCGCGCGTTCGGTGGCCCGCTGGATCACCGGGCCGTCGGCCAGGGGATCCGAGAACGGGACGCCGACCTCGAGGACGTCCGCGCCGGCGCGGTCGAGGGCACGGAGGATCTGAGCCGAGCGAGCGAGATCTGGATCGCCGGCGGTCGTGTAGGTGACGAGCCCCGGCTGTCCTTCCCGCCGTATCCGCGCAAAGACGTCAGCGATGACCGACATACTTCTCCACCGTGTGGACGTCCTTGTCGCCACGTCCCGAGAGGTTGACGAGGATGGCTGCTTCCGGGCCGAGCGCTCGCGCCAGGTCTCGCGCATGCGCGATCGCGTGGGCGGATTCGAGCGCCGGAAGGATGCCTTCGAGTCTGGCGAGGGTTTGAAACGCGTCGAGCGCCTGTGCGTCGGTGGCGTACGTGTACTCTGCTCGCTGCAGGTCGCGAAGCCACGCGTGTTCGGGTCCGATAGCCGCATAGTCTAGACCCGCAGAAATCGAATGCGTCAGCTCGATGTTGCCGTCGTCGTCCTGCAGGATGTACGTGCGCGTTCCCTGCAGGACGCCGGCGCTGCCGCCTGCGAAGCGCGCTGCGTGACGCCCCCGGCTGATCTGCTCGCCTCCCGCCTCGACGCCAATCAGGCGAACGCCTTCGTCCTTGATGAATGCGTCGAAGATCCCGATCGCGTTGCTCCCGCCGCCGACGCATGCCACCACGGCGTCCGGCAGCCGGCCAAGATGCGCGAGGATCTGTGCCCGCGCTTCCTTCCCGACCACCGACTGGAACTCGCGAACCATCAATGGATAGGGATGCGGTCCGAGCACCGAGCCCAGCAGGTAATAGGTGTCGCCGACATTGGTGACCCAGTCCCGCATCGCTTCGTTGATGGCGTCCTTCAGCGTGCGGCTGCCCGCATCGACCCGGCATACCTCGGCGCCCAGCAGACGCATGCGGAAGACGTTCAAGGCCTGCCGGTCCATGTCTTCCGATCCCATGTAGACGTGACATTCGAGCCCCAGCAGCGCGCACGCCGTCGCCGTCGCAACGCCGTGCTGCCCGGCGCCGGTTTCCGCGACGATGCGGCGCTTGCCCATGCGGACGGCGAGCAACGCCTGGCCAAGGGCGTTGTTGATCTTGTGTGCGCCCGTGTGGGTGAGGTCCTCGCGCTTCAGGAAAATGCGGGCGCCGCCCGACTCCGCAGCGAGGCGCTTGGCTTCGTACACCGGAGTGGGTCGGCCGACGTAGTGCTCGAGCAGCGCGTCGAGCTCGGCGCGGAACGCGGGGTCGTCGCGAACCTGGAAGTATGAACGCTCGAGCTCTTCCACCGGCTCGACGAGCGTTTCCGGCACGAAGCGGCCGCCGAACTCGCCGAAGTAGCCGCGCTTGTCCGGATCGCGGCGCGTGACGGCCCCTGGTGACGTTGATGATGAGGTCATCTCAGCTCCCTGCCTGGACGAGCGAGACCGCTTGAAACAGTGCTCGCAGGCGGTCGTGATCCTTGATGCCCGGCGACGCCTCCACGCCGGACGATATGTCGATCCCGAACGGTCGTACTCGCGCGATGGCTTCGGCCACGTTCTCGGGGCGCAGGCCGCCCGCGAGCAGCGTGCGGCGGCGAGCCGCCAGTGCCGCAGCGACCGACCAGTCGGTTGTCTTCCCTGTTCCTCCGCGGCGTGCCGCATCGTGTGCGTCTATGAGCAACATGATGCGGTGCGGCCATTCGGTCGCCGCGCGGTCCGCATCCGCCGGGGTGACGGCCTTCAGGATGGGACGGTCGATCCGCTCGGCATCGGCAACGGTTTCGTCGCCGTGGAGCTGCACGGCCGCGAGACGGGCGCGGTCCGCAACCGTGTTGACGGCGTCGGGCGCCTGGTTGACGAACACACCGACTGGCGTCACGAACGGCGGAAGGCTGTCCACGATTGCTCGTGCCCGCGCAGCCTCGATGTACCGGGGGCTCCCCGGCCAGAACACGAAGCCCACCGCGCCCGCTCCCAGTTCGACGGCCAGGGCGGCGTCCTCAGCGCGTGTGATGCCGCAGATCTTGACCATCACGGCCGGGGCCCTCGCTCGGCTCCAGAGGCTGTCGCCGCGCTGGTGTGTTGCGCCTGCGTCAGGAGCGCGCGGAGACCGTCCCCCGGGTTTGGATCGGTCATGAATCGTTCGCCGATCAGGAAAGCCCGGTAGCCCAGGTCCGCGAGTCGGACGAGGTCCTCACCGGTACGCAGACCGCTCTCGCTCACGCCGACGACGCCCGGAGGCATGCGTCCGATGAGCCGTTCGGAAGCTGCAATATCCACGTCGAGCGTCCGCAGATTCCGATTGTTCACACCGATCAGCCGGGCGCCTGCCGCAATCGCGACGTCCAGCTCCTCCTCGTCGTGTACCTCGACCAGCACGTCGAGCTTCTGAGTCGCAGCGAACGCAGCCAGACGCGACAACTCGCCGGGGGTCAGCGCCGCAACGATCAACAGGATTGCGCTCGCTCCGGCGGCCCGTGCTTCGAGGATCTGATACTCGCTGACGATGAAGTCTTTGCGGAGAATGGGGATCGCCACCGCCGCGCTCGCGCCCTCGAGATGCTCGAGGGCGCCGTCGAAAAATGTCGGCTCCGTCAGGACCGAGATGGCCGCCGCGCCCGCATGCTGATAGGCCCGGGCAATTGATGGCGCGTCGTACTCGGCGCGGAGGACCCCTTTCGACGGAGAGCGGCGCTTGCATTCAGCAATGATGTTGAACCCTGGACGGCTCAGGGCCTGGAACAGTCGATCCGGCTGCGCAACATGTGCCGCTGCGCGGGTCGCCAGTGCTTCGATCGACTCGCGTTTGCGCCGGACTTCTACGAGACGACGGGTCGCTGCGACGATTGTCGCGAGGAGATCCGCCGTCGGCTTGGCCACGGGGCCGGTCATCGCGCGCCCTCCACGGCGGCGTCGTCTATCGCTGACAGCGCAACGAGACGTTCGAGGGTCTGTGCGGCTCTGCCCGAGTCGATCGCCTGCCCCGCTGTTTCCATACCTGCGGCCAGGGTAGGTGCCGCGCCGGCGATGAAAAGCGACGCGCCGGCGTTGAGCAGCACGACGTCGCGCGCCGGTCCGCGAGTCCCGCCGAGAACCGAACGGATGATCCCGGCGTTCTCGGTCGCATCCCCGCCGCGAAGCCCGTCACCGCTCGCCTTCTGCAGCCCGACGTCGCTCGGGTGCAGGTAGAACGTGTTTACGGATCCATCCCGGCACTCCGACACCTTCGTGTAGCCGGTGGTCGAGATCTCGTCGATCCCGTCAGAGCCGTGCACGACCCAGGCACGTTCTGAGCCCAGCAGCGCGAGCGAGCGCGCCAGAAGCTCCGTGAACTCGGGCCGGGGCACGCCGACCAGTTGCCGCGTCGCTCCCGCAGGGTTCGTCAGCGGGCCGAGCAGGTTGAAGGCGGTGCGCACTCCGAGAGCCCGGCGGGTCGGTCCCGCGTGACGCATGGACGGATGAAACGTCGGCGCGAAGAAGAACCCGATACCAGCCTCGTCGAGACATCGTTCGACGGTAGACGGCGACGCCGTAATCTTCACGCCGAGTGCTTCAAACACGTCGGCACTTCCTGACTTGCTCGACACCGAACGGTTGCCGTGCTTGGCCACTGTGACGCCACACGACGCCACCACGATCGCGGCTGTCGTCGAGATGTTGAACGTGCCTGAGCGATCGCCCCCTGTTCCGCAGGTGTCGAAGACGTTGGCGAACGGCCGCGACAACTTGACGGAGTGCGCTCGCATCGAACGCGCGAGTCCCACAATCTCGGAGGGCCGCTCCCCCTTCATGACCAGACCGATGAGGAGCCCGCCGATCTGCGCCTCGGCGGCCCGGCCCTCCATGATTTCGGTCATGGCGGCAGCGGCCTCCTCCGCCGTCAGGTTCTCCCGGCGCGCCAGCTTGTCGATGAGTGTCGAGAACATGATCGTCAGTCGAGCCGTTCCTCGAGAAAGTTGCGGAGAATCCTGCGTCCCTCTTCAGTCAGGATCGATTCAGGATGGAACTGCACGCCGTGAATGGGCTTGTGCCGGTGGCGCAGTCCCATGATGAGCCGATCCTCCCGGGTGCGCGCCGTCACCTCGAGGTCCGCAGGCAATCCCTCGTCGGCGACGATCAGCGAGTGATACCGCGACGCCTGAAACGGCGCGGTCAATCCGCTGAAGACTCCCCGGCCGTCGTGCTCGATCGTCGAGGTCTTGCCGTGCACCGGCACCGGCGCGCGCTTCACGGTCCCGCCAAAAACCGCCCCGATCGCCTGGTGTCCAAGGCACACGCCGAGGATCGGGGTCGTGTCGCCCATGCGCCCGATGAGCGCCATCGTCACGCCCGCGTCTTCCGGACGCCCCGGTCCCGGAGAGATGACGATGCGTTCCGGGCGCATCGCCGCGATGTCGTCCACCGTCGAGGCGTCGTTGCGGACGACGGTCACCTCCGCGCCGAGCTCGCCAAGATACTGAACGAGGTTGTAGGTGAACGAGTCGTAGTTGTCGAGCACTAGCACCATCGGCGTTCTCACAGACCCTGCTGCGCCAGCTCGAGCGCCCGGATGAGCGCCCTCGCCTTGTCGCGTGTTTCTTCGTACTCGCCCGAAGGATTGGAATCCATCACGATGCCGGCACCCGCCTGCACGTAGGCCCGCCCCCTGGACATGATGACCGTCCGGATTGCGATACAGAAATCGAGATTGCCGGCAAAGTCCAGGTAGCCGACCGCTCCGGCGTACAGTCCGCGTCCCGACGGCTCGAGGTCGCGGATGATCTCCATCGCGCGCACCTTCGGCGCGCCGGACACGGTGCCGGCGGGAA
The DNA here is from genome assembly GCA_050250175.1 of Vicinamibacterales bacterium. Taxonomy (GTDB): domain Bacteria; phylum Acidobacteriota; class Vicinamibacteria; order Vicinamibacterales; family CAVVIG01; genus JBFWPD01. Next base: position 9,794 of record JBFWPD010000044.1, on the reverse strand, counting down.
AACATGCGACCAGCGCGTCGAGCCGATCGCGATCGTCGGCGAGCTTGCCTTCCACGACCGACGTGAGGTGCATCACATGCGAGAAGCGCTCGAGCCCCATGAACTGCGGGACGCGCACCGACCCGAAGGTGCAGACACGCCCGACGTCGTTGCGCCCGAGGTCGACGAGCATCACGTGTTCGGCGCGTTCCTTCTCGTTGCGCTTGAGCTCCTCGCCGAGCCTGACGTCCTCGTCGCTGGTCTTCCCGCGCGGCCGCGTGCCGGCAATCGGGTGCGTCTCGACACGCGTGCCCTCGACGCGCACGAGCATCTCGGGCGACGAGCCGACGACGGATACGCCGCCCATGCGGACGAAGTACATGTAGGGCGAAGGGTTCACATGGCGAAGCGCGCGGTAGACGGTGAAGGGATCGGCATCGACATCGGCCTCGAACCGCTGCGACAGGACGACTTGATAGATATCGCCCGCCGCGATGTGCTCTTTCGCGGTCCGGACCTGCTCTTCGAATCGTTCCTTCGTATGGTTGGACGTGAACTCGAGCGGCCCGTTCGCCGCACGAGGTTCGGTCGCGAGGCTCCGTTCGAGCTCCCGTTCGAGGAACTGAATCTTCGCGCAGGCAAACTGATAGAGCGACTCGAGGTCGTCGTCTGCCGTCACGCGCGCGTTGGCAATGATGAGGATGCGGTGCCGGACATGATCGAAAGCCAGGATCGTGTCGAAGAGCATGAAGCCGGCCGGGTCGGTGCCGTCCGAGCCCGTGCCGAGGTCGCCCAGCACCGGCTCGAACCATGACGCCGCGCCGTAGCCGAGATACCCGACCGCGCCGCCTGTGAACCGCGGCAGGTCCGGCACGAACGGCGACCGGAAGTCCGCCATCAGCGATCGCAACGTTTCGACGAATGGCTCATCGCTCTCGGTGATTCTGCCGCCGCGCTCGAGGATCGTGCGCTCGCCCCGTGCGCGGAGGATGAGAAACGGATCCTTGCCCAGGAAGGAGTAGCGGCCGACGTGCTCGCCGCCCTCCACGCTTTCGAGGAGGAACGCGTAGTCCGCGTCCTCGGCGATCTTCAGGAAGGCCGAGACGGGCGTGAGCAGGTCGGCGACGATCTCCTTGACGACCGGCACGAAGGTGCCGCGTCCGGCGCGCTCCTTGAATTCCTCAAACGAGGTCGTGTGCATTGCTCGTGAACTCCGATAGTCGTGCGATTGCTGCGCTTCTCATCACGCCGTCAGGCGGCCGCTTCCCTGTCCACCATTCGCACTGGGCCTCGGCCTGGGCCACCAGCATGTCGAGTCCGCCGATTGTCTCGGCGCCTGCGGCGCGGGCATCGCGCAGCAGGCGCGTGTCTTCAGGGTTGTAGACGAGGTCGTACACGACACGCCCGTCGATCGTGGCGCCCGCCAGAGGCGATGCGTCCGCGTTCGGGTGCATGCCCACCGGCGTGCAGTTGACGAGGACATCCCAGCTCCCTGACATGGGCGGCCACTGACGCGCCTGGCCTGCGCCGAGGGCCGCAACCGCGGCGGCAGCCTGCGTGTCACGCGCGTGTACGCTCACGTGCGCCCCGCGGGACGCCAGTCCCATGGTGACGGCGCGCGCTGCTCCTCCGGCGCCCAGGACCGAGACGCGCACGCCCTTCAGCGCGATCCCCCGTCGATCGAACGCGGCCAGGAACCCCTGGATGTCGGTGTTCGTGCCGGCCCAGCCGCCATCGACCTGGCGAATCGTGTTGACGGCACCTGCATCCCGCGCTTTCGCGTCGACGGTGTCGAGAAGCTCGAGGAGCGGCACCTTGAACGGAATGGTGACACTGGCTCCGCTGAGGCCCATGCCGCGCGCGAACGCCAGCAGGTCATCGGCGTCGGCGGCCGGCAGCGGCAGATACACCGCATTCTCGCCGAGTGCCCGGAATGACGCGTTGTGCATGGCCGGCGAGACCGAGTGAGAAACCGGCGATCCGGCAACGCCGTACAGCCGGGCGTCTTCGGTGACTTCCCTGAACCTGTAGAAGTCGAGCAACGAGGCGATCGTCACCTGTCCCACGTCGCCGAGATCGCCCGCATAGGTCCAGGCCGATCCAAACCGCTCCGGAAGGATACGCGTCGTCAGACCGCGCTCGCCCATCGCGATGAGGACGGTCCGTCGTGCGGTGTCGTTGCCCGCACCGAGCTTCTGAAGCACGAGCACGTCGCTCAAGCGCGACGGCGTGACGGCCACCTTGACGAAGCGCGCGCCTGCTGCGCGCATCGCGTTGATGCGCGCGTCGAGATCGATCGGGATCCCCGTGAAATCATGTGACGAGAGGACGATCCGGTCGGCAGACGACGCAATCAGGCCTGAGAAACCGGCGCGCCATTCCACATCGACATACTCGGCGCCACGTGCGAGTGCCTCGTTCAGCAGCCGCTGTCGCTCCTCCTCGGTGCCCGCGAACGCTCCCCCCTCCCACGTGGGGCGGCATGTCACGATGACAGGCGTCCGCCTGCCCGCGAGCGCGCCGGCGACGTCCGGATCGGCGACCGAGTCGAGTCGCAGCTCGACCAGGTCGGCCCCGACCACGGCGTCCCGGCGCCGCCGCAGCTCCGCCGTCGTGGCGGCGGTCACTGTTGCGCAGATGCCGGAGCGTGGTCGCATGGTGCGTGCAGTCAAAAAAAAAGCCTCTTCAACCGGCGGGGCTGAAGAGGCTGAAAAATCGTTCGTCGCGTAGTGGCGGTCAGGCCAGAGCGGGTGCCCCTTCAGATGTGCTCGCGTACCACCATGCCTCGAGAGACACGAACGTCCGGGCCCCTGAAGAGGGCGTCGGAACGCGCTGGAACGGAGACGACATCAGGGAAACCACAAGTAGCCGGACGATAGCAGACGACTCGGGGCGGTGTCAAACCTGTGCCCATTTCTCCTTGACCCATAAGCACTTCTCGCCTTATAACGAGATCAATCCATGGCCCGTTTGAAGACTCTCATCGCGCTCGTTTTCTGCGGAGCGGCCGTGCTCGGTGTGCGCGGGCAGGAGTCGTTCATGCCGGTCACCGAAATTCGCCCGGGCATGGTCGGCATCGGCCGCACGGTCTTCGAGGGTACCAGGGTCGAGGAGTTCAGGGCTCATGTGATCGGTGTGCTCGAGAACGTCATGGGCCCGCAGCGGAATCTCATCCTGGCCAGGCTCGAAGGTGGACCCCTGTCCGAGACCGGCGTCATCGCCGGCATGAGTGGAAGCCCGGTGTACGTCGACGGCCGACTGATCGGCGCCGTCGCCTATTCACTCGGCAGTTTTTCGAAGGAGCCTCTCGCGGGCATCACGCCGATCGACGAGATGACCAATCTGGCGTCGCTCGAGACGGCACGTCCGGCCTCTGCACGACTGAGCGTCGAGCTGCCGATCACGCCGGCGAGCGTTGCGGCGGCGTTCCGGAAGGCCCTGGGCGGCCAGCGCCCGTTCGCGGACCGTGCCGGCGACGTCAGGTTGCTCGGGGGCGGCGGGGTGAGCGACTTTGGCGGCAGCGAGCTCGGCCTTGCCATGCGTCCAATCGCCACACCCCTCGTGATGTCAGGCTTCGAGTTCGACGTCGCGGACGCGCTCGCCGGGGCGTTTCGCGATCATGGCTTCATTCCAGTAGGAAGCGCGGCTGGCACCCGTCCCGGCGAGATGCCGTTCGACGGGCCGCTCAAGCCGGGTGATGCCGTCGGCGTGTCGTTCGTCAACGGCGATCTGGTGCTCGGCGGCACGGGCACGGTCACTTACATCGATGGCGATCGGGTGTACGCATTCGGTCACCCGATGTACAACCTCGGGCCGACCGCCTTCCCGATGACCCGGGCGTACGTCTACGGCGTCCTGCCGAGCCTCTTCACGTCGATCAAGCTCACGGGGACGGGCGAGACCATCGGCACGCTGCTGCAGGATCGGGCGACGGCAATCTCGGGCCGGCTCGGCCCTGCGCCGTCCATGATTCCGGTGACGCTCAAGCTCGAACAGGATCGCGGGCCGTCACGGACGTTCACCTTCAACGTCGTTCGCGATCAGATGTTCACGTCGCTGATGACGTATGCCGCGCTGCTCAATACCCTGTCGTCGTACGAACGTCAGTACGGCGCGGCCACCTACGAGGTGACGGGCGAAGCGCGGCTCGCGGGACACGAACCCATCCGGTTCAACGACATCTTCGCCGGCGAGTCCATGTCGGTCGGCGCTGCGTCTTACGCGGTCGGGCCGCTCATCGCCGTCCTGGCCAATGTCGACGAACACGTCACGATCGACGGCCTCGACCTGACCTTCCGCTCGTCGGAGGACCCGCGGACGGCCACGCTCGAACGGGTCTGGATCGACGACCCCCGCCCTCGTGCCGGCCGCAGCGTCCCCGTCAAGATGCTCCTCCGCACGTATCGTGGCGAGGATCTGCTCCGCACGGTGGACGTGACGATTCCGCCGTACGCGAGCGGCCGCCTCTCGCTGCTCGTCTCCGACGGCGATCAGCTCGAACAACTCGAACAGCGGGAGGTGCGGGCCTCGCAGCAGAACCGCCGCGTTGCGCAGATCGTCCGCTCGTTCAATACGGCTCGGCGGGGCAACACGCTCTACGTGAAGCTGATGAACGGCGACGCCGGCGCGGTCGTCAATGGCGAGCGTCTGCCGTCGTTGCCGCCGTCCGTTCTGGCCGTCCACGAGGCCGGACGAGGCGGCGCCGATTCGGGTCCTCTTTCCAGTGCAACCCTTGGCGAGTGGGCGGTGGTCACGTCTCATGCCGTGAGCGGCACGCGCGCGCTCACCGTGACCGTCTCGCCCAACTGAGATTCGCACGCTTTCTCTTTCACATCGTATGGTGACTACACGGGCCGTGATATCCCGCGACGTGCGGCGCCCGCCCCGACGCCGGTGGCTTCCCTCGGCTCTCGCCCTTGTGCTCGCGGCCGGCGTCTGGCTCGACGCCTCCACGCCGAGATTCTTCAGGGCCGGGACACAAGCCGAGTTCCTTCGAGGCGACCTTCAGCAGCTTGCCGTCGACAGCCGCGGCGAGCTCCGTCTTGGTCTGGCGATGGACCTCGTCTACGAGACCTCCGCACCGTTTGTGTGGTCGGTCCTCGACGCCGGCGACGGGGCAATGCTCGTCGGCACGGGCAGTGAGGGCCGCGTTTTCCGCGTCGACGCGCAGGGCAATGCGTCCGTGTTCTTCGACGCCGACGAGCTCGAAGTGCACGCGATGACGGCGGCGCCCGACGGCGGCTTTTTCGTCGCGACGTCGCCAGACGGCCGCATCTACAAGCTCGATCGCACAGGGGCCGCGACGGTGTTCTTCGAGCCTGGCCAGCGGTACATCTGGGCGCTCGCCATGGATCCGTCCGGGAATCTGATCGCCGCGACTGGCGAACAGTCGGGTATCTACCGGATTGCCCCCGATGGCACGGGGGCTGTGTTCTACCAGCCACCGGCGACGCATGCCACCGCGCTGGCGTTCGATCAGCAGGGGCGCCTGTACGTTGGCACCGAGGCGCCCGGCCGCGTGCTCCGAGTGGACAACGAGGGCCGCGGGTTCACGCTGCTCGATTCTCCTCACACGGAGATCAGCGCGATGCGCTTCGATGCGAATGGAACCCTCTACGTGGCAGCGGTGAGCGGGGCCGGCGCAGCCGCATCATCCCCGCCCCCGTCCACGAGCACCGGCGGCGGTGGCGACACCGCGTCCGGTCGTGCGCCGATTCCCGTGGTGACGACTGAAGTCACCGTCGTCGGCGTCGGCTCCGCCGACTCAGGCGCCGGAACGTCGCCCTCGACACAGGGGGGCGGTCAGACCGCCCGCGGCGCCGTGTATCGAATCGCGCCCGACGGATTGTGGGATGAGATCTGGCAGGCCCGGGAGGACACGCCCTACGACCTCGCATTCGACGCTGAGAATCGCGTCATCGTCGGAACGGGCGCGCAGGGACGGGTCTTCCGGCTCGAAGGCGATCCGCTGCAGGCCACGTTGCTGTCGCGTGCATCCGCACAGCAGGTGACCGTGCTCCATGGACGTCCCGGCGGTCCGCTCTACGTGGCGACCGCCAATCCTGGCAAGCTGTTCCGGCTGAGCGCAACGAGCGCTGCCGAGGGGACGTATGAGTCCGAAGTGCTCGACGCGCAGATCGTCGCGCGATGGGGCGCAATCAGCTGGCGTGGTTCGGTGCCCTCGGGGACGTCCGTACGCGTTCGCACGAGGTCCGGCAATACGCAGACGCCGGATGCGAGCTGGAGCGACTGGTCGGCGCCGTACGCGACTCCGTCGGGTTCGCCGATCGCGAGTCCGAACGCGAGATTTCTGCAGTGGCAGGCGGTGTTGTCGGGCAAGGGCGACGGTCCGGTCCTGACGTCCATCACCGCGGCCTACCTTCAGCGCAACATGCGTCCGCGTGTGCAGACCTTCTCCGTACATCCCCCGGGAATCGTGTTTCAGCAGCCGTTCACGTCGGGCGAGCCCGATCTCGCCGGGTTCATCGACCAGTCCACCCCGGACCGGCGTCTGGCGGTCGAGGCCTCCAATCAGGGAAGCGGCACCACGCTGGGCCGGCGCACCTATCAGCGCGGACTCCAGACCTTCATCTGGCGGGCAGACGATGAGAATGGCGACACTCTGCGGTCCTCCCTCTATTACCGCCGCGAGGGTGAAGCGAACTGGACGCCGCTCCGCGAGGACCTCGACGAATCGATCTTTGTGTGGAATACGGCAACCGTGCCGGACGGCACCTACTTCGTGAGGCTCGTGGCGTCGGACCGCTCGTCGAACGCATCAGAGCAGGCCCTGTCCGGGGAATACGTGAGCCAGGCGTTCGACATCGACAACACCGCGCCTGCGGTCACCGTTCAGGACGTCCGGATCGAGAACGGCGTCTCGATCGTGGCGCTCGAGGCGTCGGACACGCACTCGAACATCCAGCGGGTCGAGTACTCACAGGACGGCCTCTCGTGGAGCGCCGCCTTCCCCGTTGACGGCATCGCGGACTCGCGCACCGAACAGTTCGAAATCAGAGTGACGGGAATGGATGCGCGGGGACTCAGTCTTCGGGCGATCGATACGATGAACAACACGACGGCGGCGCACGCGGCCCCTTAGTAGAGGCCGCGTCAGTTTCAGGCGCCCATCGGCAGCGGTGCGGGCAGCAGGCCGATGTCGTGTGGACTTCCGTCGGGCCTGCCCCGCGCCGGTCTCGCGAGCTCGTTGTGGAGCGTTCCCCGCACTGTGGTGTGAGCCACGATCCAAATCAGGTTCACAGCGACCGGAGACCCGTCGCGGCTGGCCGGCTCGAAGCGGGCTCGCGAGGCAACCCCGAGCAGTTCGTTCACACCCTGGGGCAGGAGCGCCGCATGCGCCTCCCGCGGTGGCAGCAGCTCGATGCTGGCCACTCTTCCCTCCCGGGTGACGACCGCCGTGAAGGCGAACACGGCGTCGTGGCCTTCGAGCAGAGACGTCGCACCGAAACCTTCTTCGTCAATCGCCCTCGGAGGCCTGAACTCCTCGGCAAGCAGCCAGAGGGGGTTCTGGTTCGACCCGGCGACCGGGCCTGCCGGGGCCACGACGATCTCGGCGCTGAACGAGCGCATCATGCCGAACATGATCACCGCGCAGACCAGCGCGGCCGCGATCGAGCCCATCCCCGCGTAAACGAAGTGCATGTCCTCGAACATGTCGTGCAGTGCCGCGCCCAGCGACACCTTCTGCTCGGCCTGCGCGCGCGACACCACGCCGAGCTGCAGCCTCTCGTCGTCTTCGGCGGAGAGACCGACCCGGCTCGGCGCAGCCGCGCGCAGGACGTCGCGCAGCATGCGCAGCTCGCTGAACGAGGCGGCGCACCTGTCGCACCATTCGAGGTGTGAGCTGACTGCAATCTGATCGGCTACCGAGAGCTCCCCGTCATGCAGCGCTTCGAGTCGTCGTCGTGTTGCGGCGCAGTTGAGGGTCTTCATACCGTGCGCTCCTCGCGCAGCGCCTGGCGCAACGCGCGCCGGGCACGGGTGAGCCGCGACTTGACGGTACCGACGGCGACGCCGAGTGAGAACGCGATTTCCTCGTACGTGAGTCCGTCGATCTCACGAAGGACGATCGCGGTGCGCTGGTCGAACGGCAGGGAATCGAGCGCGCGCTGCAACCGGCCCGCGAGCTCCTTCTGCGCGAGCACGCGATCCGGCCAGGCGTCGCCGTTCGTTATCGAGTCGCCGTACTGCGCGACGTGCGCATCGAGGGACACCTGATCGCCCCGGTGCCGGCGGCGCCAGAAGCGGTGCCGGTTGCGCGCCTGATTGACTGCGATTCGATAGATCCAGGTCCGGAGGCTGGAGTGCCCGCGGAAGCGATGGATTGTGCGGAAAACGCGGAGGAAGACTTCCTGCGACAGGTCGAGGGCTTCGTCCCGGTCGCCCAGCAGGTTCATGGCCAGCTGTACCACCATGCGCTGGTGCTCTCCGACAAGCTCCGCGAAGGCGGCTTCCTCGCCGGCCACACAGCGTTGAACCAGCGCGGCCTCGCCCCCGGTGACCTCGGACCACCCGACGACGCGTGCGTTCTTCACCAAGAAGTCCCTTTGGGAGAGAGCAACTGGTTCCACTATACCCTTCTTAGACCCCGGTCGCTTTCAAAGGTTCCGCTGGGTTTTCGCCCTGCTACGATAGGCGCGTGAAGCGGGCTCTGCTGATCGCCGCCTGCCTGGGTGTGGTCGCTGTCACGGCGTTGGTTGCCTACCAGACGGTGACGCAGGAGCACGAGTACCGGGACCTGCTGTCTCGCGGCGAACTGGCTCTGCGGAACCGCGACACAGGGACCGCGGTCGAGGCCTTCAGCGGCGCGATTGCGCTGCATCCCGACTCGATGCTCCCCTACCTCCGCCGTGGCGAAACCTACCAGCTCCGCGGCGATCTGGAGGCCGCCTCGCGAGACCTCCGCCAGGCCTCCGAACTCGACCCCTCGTCGATTCGTCCGCTCGACGCACTCGGGAACGTGCTCTACGACCAGGGACGGCTGCCTCAGGCCGCCGCCGCGTATGAACGGCGGCTCGAGATCGACGACGCTGCGCCCGGTGTCGGGTACAGGCTTGCGCTCACACGGTATCGCCTCGGCGACGTGGGCGGCGCGCTGATGGAAGTCGATCGCGTCATTGCGCTCGACGAGACGCTCCCCGAAGCTCACTACCTTCGCGGCCTCTGCCTGCGGGACACGCTTCGGCTCGCAGAGGCGGTCGACGCCTTTGAAGCTGCGCTGACGCGATCGCCAGGGATGATTGCCGCCCGCGAGGAGCTTGCCGACGTGTACGGAGCGCTGGGACGGCACAGCGACGAGCTCGAGCAGCTGCAGGTCGTGGCGGGCCTCGACCGTCAGTCCGTCGACCGCCAATTGAGCATAGGCCTGGCGCTGGCGAGAGCTGCCCGCACGGCGCGGACACCGGTGGCGGAACAACGCAGCGCCGACCTGGCGGTGCTCACGCTCGGGAGAGCGCTCGATCGAGTGCCCGACGATCCGGAGGTATACGGAGCGCTTGGCCGGGTATGGCTCGACATCGCGCGGGCGCGGGGTGATCGGATTGCGCTCGCCAAGGCTCTCGAGGCGCTCGAGCGTGCCGCCGCCGCTCCGTCTGCCGGCAGCGAAGTCATGTCGGCCTATGGTCAGGCGCTCCGCGACGCCGGTCGCGTTGAAGCCGCCGAACAGGTGCTGCAGGAATCAACCCGACGTTTCCCCGTCGATTCAGGCGCCCTACTGGCGTATGCCGATGTCGCCGAGGCGCGCCGGCACTTCGCGGACGCGCGAGGCGCGCTCGTCAGCTACGACGCGCTGGTCT
>JBFWPD010000043.1:0-15159 GCA_050250175.1 Vicinamibacterales bacterium | reverse complement strand
GCCCGACCCGCCCTCCCGCCCTTCCCGCCCTCCCGCCCTTCCCGCCCTTCCCGCCCTTCCCGCCCTCCAGCCCCTCCCGCCCTTCCAGCCCCTCCCGCCCTTCCTGCCCTCCTGCCCCTCCCGCCCGACCCGCCCTCCCGCCCTTCCCGCCCTCCCGCCCCTCCCGCCCCTCCCGCCCCAAGTAAACTGTCCTGATGGCTTTGGACCTTCTCGCGTTTGGTCCCCACCCGGATGACATCGAGATCGGGATGGGGGCAACGATCGCCCTCCACGCAGGCAATGGCCACCAGGTTGGCCTGTGCGACCTGACCGCCGGCGAAATGGGGACCAATGGCACGCCGGCGGAGCGCCTCGAAGAGGCCGAGCTTGCGAGAAACGCCTTGGGCGCTCTGTGGCGGGAGAACCTGCACTGGCCCGATCGAGGTATCGGCAAGGCCCCGGCACATCTCGACCAGGCCGTGGCGTTCATCCGGCTCCATCAGCCTCGGGTCGTCGCCGTTCCTTACTGGGCCGACCGGCACCCGGATCACGGCGCCGCCAGCGCGCTCCTGACCGAAGCCGTGTTCAACGCAGGCCTGCGCCGGTACGCGGCCAAAGGCGATCCCTGGAAAGCAGACTGGATCTGCTACTACTTCATCAACGACGCCGCTGATCCCTCGTTCCTGATCGACGTCTCGGCCGCCTACGAGCGGAAACGGGCCGCGCTCGAGAGCTATGCCTCCCAGTTCGAGAAGGCGCGACCCGGGACGGCCGCCACGCGTCTAAATACACCGATCTTCCGGCAGCTCATCGAGAGCCGCGATGCGCAGTTTGGCGCTCGCGCCGGTGTGCGCTGGGCAGAAGGATTCGTCGTGCGCGAGCCGATCGTTCGCCCGACCCTCTTCAAAGGCCTCTGATGAACGTCGGCATCGTCTGTTACGGGTCGGTCGGCGGCAGCGGGATCATCGCAACGGAACTGGGAAAGGCGCTCGCGGGGCGTGGCCATCACGTCCACCTGTTGAGCGGCGAGACACCGGCGCGGCTCGGGGGATACCAGCCGGGCCTGGTGTTCCACCGCGTGGAGAGTCCGAGCTATCCGCTGTTCCGCGAGCCGCAGTACCTGCTCTCCCTCGCCAACAAGATCGTGCAGGTCGCCCGGCAGGAGCGCCTGGACATCGTCCACGCGCACTACGCCATCCCTCACGCGACGGCGGCCTACCTGGCGAAGCAGATTCTGGGCGCCGGCGGGGCGAACGGCGTGCCCAGGATCATCACGACGCTCCACGGAACAGACATCACGCTCCTCGGGAGCGATCGCTCGTACACGGAGACCGTCGCGTTCTGCATTCAGAAGTCGGACGGCGTCACGGCGGTCTCCGAGAGTCTGAAGGGTGACACGATTCGTGAGATGGGCATCACCCGCGACATCCGCGTGATTCACAACTTTCTCGACTGCGCGAAGAACCAGCGTACGGATGTCGGCGATCTGTGTGCATCGCTCAAGCCGTCGGGCGAGAAGCTGCTCATTCACGTGTCGAACTTCCGTCCGGTCAAGCGTGCAGCGGCTGTCGTCGAGATCTTCGCGCGGGTGCAGAAGCAGATTCCGGCGCGGCTGCTCATGGTCGGCGACGGTCCGGACGTCGGCGCGGCCATCCGTCTGGCGCGGAGCCTCGGTGTTGCCAACGACGTGAAGTTTCTTGGCGAGCAGGACGAGGTGGTGCCGCTGCTCTCGGCGGCCGACGTCTTCCTCCTGCCCTCTTCAGAGGAGAGCTTTGGTCTCGCGTCGCTCGAGGCGATGGCCTGTGGCGTACCTGTCGTCGCGTCGCGCGTCGGCGGTATTCCTGAAGTCGTTCAGGACAACATCAGCGGATTCCTGCATGCCCCGGAGGATCTCGATGGGATGGCGGCGTCCGCGATGAGACTTCTGACCAACGATGCGCTGCATCAGCAGTTTGCCGACGCAGCCCACCGAATCGCCAACGAGAAGTTCTGCGAGACGAAAATCGTGCCGGTCTACGAGCAGTACTACCGGGAAGTGCTGGAAGCGTAGAACCCGGTCAGGAGTCGGCCGGGTCCACGTGAGACCGCTGCAAGGTTCAGGCAGGGAAGCCGCACCGGAACGCGTAGTTGACGGCTGTCATGCTGTGATCTGAAACGTAGGCTGAGTACGCGCCTCCTGTTTCCTCTGGAAACGCATAGCCCGCCGGAGCCACATCCACTTTGAAGTCATGCGGCGCACCATTCAGGACCCCGTCCGGACCATAGGTCACGGAGTCTGCCCACCCGTCCATCCAGGCCCGGTCGTTGATATCAGCGACCTGATCGGACACTGTGGAAATACGGCAATCCGACGGACTACCGCCGAACAGCAGAGCAGCGGCCTCCTGGCCCGTGTAGCACTCAGGGTCCGTTTGATAATCGGGTCCATCATTGACTGCCCGGGATCCCACGAACACGAACTCGCCCTCGGCGCAGGCGAACACACTGGTCTGCGCGTGGATAGGATCCGCCCCCTGATCAGTCGAATCCGCTGTGGGTTGAGCGCCGGGAGGGACCATGGACATCCGCTCCGGCTCAACATCAGGACCGTATCTCGAGTCGTTTTCAGCCGCATGGAGCCTTCCGCGCCCGCACTTCTGTATGATCCGGGCATGAGACGCTTCCTCCTCATAACCCTTGGTGTCGCCATCAGCGCGGTGAGTCTGCCGCAGGCGCAGATGCGTGTCGCGCCCCTCGATCAGGAGCAGGGGCACGTCGCTCTTGGTCTGGCGCTCCGTCGCCTTGGCAATACGGGCGTGTTCATGCACGCCACTGCACACCCCGACGACGAGAACAACGGGCTGCTGGTGATGCTCAACCGGGGTGAAGGCTTCCGAACCGTGCTGGCGACTGCGACCCGAGGCAATGGCGGTCAGAACGAGATCGGCCCGGAGTTGTTCGAGGCGCTGGGCGTCCTGCGCACCGAGGAGCTCCACGCGATCCATCGCTTCGACGGGGCCGAGCAGTACTTCACGCGCGCCGTGGACACCGGCTTTTCGTTCAGCATCGAGGAGACGTTCGAGCAGTGGGGCCGCGAGGAAATCGTCGCCGACTACGTGAGGCTGATCCGCACGATCCGTCCCGATGTGATGCTCACGCTTCGTCCGGACGGCGATGGCGGCGGGCAGCATCACCAGGCGTCCGCAGTCATCGCGGCCGACGCGTTTCGTCTTGCCGGCGATCCGTCGGCGTATCCGGAGCAGATCGAGGAGGGCCTCCGTCCCTGGCGGCCCTCGAAGCTGTACATGGTCGGCCAGTTCGGACCCGCTCCCGCTTCGCCGGCTGCCGGCGGGCCGGCGCTCAACATCAATCTCGCCGTCTACGACCATCTCCTGGGCCGCACGTACGCCGAGATCGGAACCGAGGCGCGCAGCATGCACATGTGCCAGGGGATGGCCCAGTTGCTGGCGCTGCCTGCTCCTGCCACCACGTCGGTCCAGCTCGTGCAGTCGAACCTGACGACGAAGCCGGTGGGTGCGGAGCGATCGATGTTCGACGGGATCGACTCCAGCATCGCGGGCCTGGCCCGCTTTGCCGGACCGCGGCCGCCACGCGGCCTGACGAGCGGGCTGTCGCGCATCGCGTCGGCAATCGAGGAAGCGATCGAGAACTTCGCGACCGAGGGTGACCCTTCGACGCTCGAGCCGCTGGTCTCGGGCCTCGCCGAGGTCCGCCGGCTGCGGGCAGAACTGCGCGGGCTGGAGCTCAGCGAAGAGGCGCAGTTCGAGATCGACTTCCGGCTCCGGCAGAAGGAGCGCGACTTCCAGCAGGCGATCGTTCATGCCGCGGGCATCCGCGTCGATGTCCTTGCCGACGACGGCACGGTGGTTCCGGGTCAGGAAGTCGAAGTGTCGGTGCGCGTTGCCAACCGCGGCGTGGTCCCGATCGGCATCGCCAATGTCACGATCGACGGCTTCGAGGGAGATGCTTCCTGCACGCTGGTGCCTGTGATCGCCCGAGGCGGCTTCGGCGGTCCACAGGGACAGGAGGATCCGGCCGGCCTTCCTGTGCGCTCGCTTGACCGGAATCAGGTTGCCCAATGTTCGCCCTCGCTGCGCGTGCCCGCCAGTGCCCGGGTCACCGAGCCGTACTGGCATCGGGCCGGCGACGCCGGACGCTACACATTCGACGACGATGCGCCATTCGGCTTGCCGTACCGTCCGACGCCCTTCTATGTCCAGGTGACGTTCAGTTTTGGCGAAGGGACGGAAGAGATCTTCTACGGCCAGCCGGTCCAGTACCGATACAGCGGCAACATCTTCAGCGGTGAGAAGCGATCGGAGTTGCTCGTCGTGCCGGCGCTCTCGGTGAGCACGTCGCCCGAGATCGTGATCCTGCCGGCCGTGAAGGAAGCACCGCGGCCGGCGGCACCTCCCGCCCGCCGGGGCGCCAAGCCGGCGCCACCGCCGCCTGCGCCCCCCGCTCCGATGCGTGAAGTGCGCGTGACCGTGACCAACAGCGCCCGGAGCGCAGCGAAAGCCGCGGTTGCCCTGGAACTGCCGGAGGGCTGGACGGCGACGCCGGCGACCGAGGACGTGGAGTTCGCCCGCGAGGACGAGTCTCGAACGGTTCGCTTCGAAGTGCGTCCCACCGCGGCGGCTGCCGCCGCAGCTGGTGAGCATCGCGTCCGCGCCAGAGTCACCCTGGGTCCCACGACGTTCGATCGCGGCTATCAGGTGATCGAGTACCCGCACATTCGGCGTCAGCACATCTTCAACCCGGCCGAGACGGAGCTGAAGGTGATCGACGTGCGTATTCCGCAGGACCTGACGGTTGGCTACGTAATGGGCGTCGGCGATGAAGTGCCTGCGGCGATCAGCCAGCTCGGGGTCAACGTCGTCATGCTCACGGCAGACGATCTTGCGTGGGGCGACCTGTCACGGTTCAAGGCGATCGTGACCGGGGTCAGGGCGTACGAGCGGCGCGCCGATCTGCGGGCGAACAACAGCAGGCTGATCGAGTATGTCCGGAATGGCGGCAAGCTGGTCGTGCAGTACAACAAGTTCGAGTTCAACGAAGCGCAGTACGGTCCCTATCCGGCGAAGGTCAGCTCGGATCGGGTGACCGATGAAACCGCGGCGGTGGAGATTCTCGAGCCGAAGGACCCACTGTTCACGACGCCCAACCAGATCACTGACGCGGTGTGGGACGGCTGGGTGCAGGAGCGCGGGCTCTATTTCATGGGCGAGCGCGACTCGCGGTACCGGTCACTGATCGCCAGCACGGACACGTTCCCCAACAACCCTGGCGAGAAGCGTGGAGCGCTGATTGCCGCCACCTTCGGCAAGGGCCGCTGGATCTACGTGGGTCTCGCCCTGTGGCGTCAGCTGCCTGCGGGCGTGGACGGCGCGTACCAGCTGCTGGCCAACCTCATTAATTGAAGATTTAAGATTGAAGATTGAAGATTGAAGATTGGAGTCACGCTGCGATTGACCATCATCGTCACGCCGGTTCCAGTCTCCAATCTTCACTCTTCAATCTTCAATCTTCAATAATTTAGACTTGGTCCCGGAACACCGCGGAGAAGAGTTCCTTTCCGCGCTGAATCATTCCTCGGCGCTCCCAGGCTTCCCGCGTCACGCGCTCGCAGAGCGCAAGATCCTCCATGAATGTCTGTCTCATCTGGGCGACGAGCGCCGGGTCGAGAAATGACAGGTTCGTCTCGTCGTTGAGCGTGAAGGATCGATCGTCGAAGTTGGTCGTCCCGATCGTTCCCCAGACCCCGTCCACCACCATCGTCTTCTGGTGGAGCATCGTGCGGTTGTACTCGTAGATCTCGACGCCCGAGTCGATCAGCGTGCCGAACAGCTTGACGCTGTTGTGGCGGGCGAGCCAGGCGTCGTTGTGCCTGCCCGCGACCATGACGGTCACCTTCACACCGCGGCGCGTGGCATCCGCCAGCAGTTCGAGCGCCATGGCGTCCGGCACGAAGTACGGATTGGCGATCTCGATGGTTCGCTTGGCGCAGACGATCGAGAGGTAGTAGAGCGTGCGTGCGTCCGAGGCGCCGGACGAAGGGACGCTCATGATCGTCTGGACCGGAACGCCGCCCACTGGCTCCGGATCGGGAAAAAACGCCTTGCCGTTGATGAACTCGCCGGTCGTGACCTGCCAGTTCTCTGAGAATCCGGTCTGAAGAGGCACCGCTCCCGGTCCTTCGATGCGGACCTGGATGTCGCGCCAGTGGAACTCATCCTGCGCATCGCCGGTCCAGATGTCCGCGATGCCTGCGCCGCCGGTGAATCCGACGCGGCCGTCGACGATCAGTGACTTGCGGTGAGTGCGGTGATTCAGCCAGTCGATCGAGTACCAGCGCGGCGGATTGAACCACGCGACCTCGCACGGTCCCTTCTCGAGCTCGGCGAGAATCCGGTTGCCGATCGTGGCCGATCCGACGGCATCCAGCAGAATCTTGACCGGTACGCCGGCCCGCGCGCGCTCCGCCAGAGCCACGGCGAACGACAGCCCCACGTCGCCGTCCCAGTAGATGTACGCCTCGATGGTGATCGATTGCTTCGCCTTCCTGATGGCGTCGAACATCGCCGGATAGAACTCGTCCCCGTTGTTCAGGATCGTGACCGTGTTGCCGTCGAGGAAGCGGGTGCCTGTCAGGCCCACGAGGCTGTTCAGGAAGTCGTCGCTCTTGATCCCCATCTCATGGTTGAGGCCGAACACGGGCGCGCGCTCGGCCGGAGCGACGATGTACGTGAACGCCGCGAGCAGACCGGTCACCCAGGCCCAAAACCATTCGTCAGTGATGAGAGCCGCGAGGAAGAGGAGGGCCCACGGACGCCACGACCAGATCAGGCGACGGACGGATGCCCAGACGCTCTGAACGCCGACTGGGCGGCGGGCCCGCGTGACGGGCGGCTCGAGGCGCCGCCGCCACTTGCGCTGTACGCCACGCTTGAATCGGGACGGCCGGGTTGCGGAACGGAACGTGCGGCGCGGCCGGGAGCCTGAGGGTGCCATCGCCGAAGGGGAAGTGCGGCGGAGCCGTGAGGCCCCGCCGCATCAGGAAGCTATCGAGGGGGAATCGTCCACATGTAGATGCGGCGGCCTTCGACCTCGAGGGTCTGCTCAGGCTGCCACTCGCCCATGTCGAACGCATGCGAGACGATGCGAGTGCCCGGCTTCAACTCCGACTTCAGCTTCGGAATGAGCTTCAGATTGAGGCTCGGCAGAAGGTAGAGCGTGACGACAGTGGCTTCGCTGATGTCGGTCGTGAAGAGATCCTGATTCAGGAAACGTACGCGATCGCCCAGCATCGACGCGGCATGATTCGCCATCGCCTCCTTGATGCGCTGCGGATCGATATCGATGCCCGTCGCCCTCGCGGCGCCGAAGTCGCGCACGGCTGCGATCGGGATGCGGCCGTCGCCGGATCCCAGGTCGTACACGATGTCGCCCGGACCGACCTTCGCCGCCTTCAGCATGGCCTCGACCACCTGCGGTGGCGTCGGCACGTAGATAACGTCGGGAGCCCGCAGCTGTCCCTGCTGCTGCTGCGCGACCGCTGGAGCGGCAGTGGCGGCGGCCAGCGCGAGCGCGAGCGACCACGAAGCCAAGACACGAGTCATTCGTTCGTTCCTCCCATCAATCCGAATTGAAAGGCAACTCATCTTACTGCAAAGCGATAAGGGCTAGGACCTCTTGAAGATAGCGTCGAGTGCCTGACCGATTTCTCCATACGTGAACGAAAAGCCCATTTCTTCCGCCTTCGCCGGCACGGCGCGCTGGCCGGTCAGGATCAGCGGTTCCGCCATCTCTCCGAGCAGCAGCTTCAGCGCGAACCCGGGTGTGGGAATGACCGCCGGCCTGTGCATCGCCCTCCCCAGCGCTCGTGTGAAGTCGCGGTTGGTGACCGGTGCCGGTGCCGTGGCATTCAGCGGGCCAGAAACGGTCGAGGTCCGGATCGCAAACCGTACGAGATCGACCCAGTCCCTCCAGTGAATCCAGGGCCAGTACTGCCTGCCGGATCCCAGGGGCCCGCCGACGCCAAACCAGAATGGCCGCAGCAGGGGTGGCAGCGCGCCTCCCTCCCGCGACAGCACGATCCCCGTACGAACTAAGACGACGCGCGTGCGCCATTCGGCCGCCTGTGCTTCGGCCTCCCACGCGACACCTACCTCAGCCAGAAAATCGCTGCCGGCGGGTGTCGCTTCCGTGACGATCTCGTCGCCGTGGGGACCGTAATAGCCGACGGCTGAGCCGCTGATGAGGGCTCCTGGCGCGCGCGCCGTCTTGCCAATGGCTGCAACGAGGCTGCGTGTCGCGAGCACGCGGCTGTCGCGAATCCGCTGCTTGTGGGCAGCCGTCCACCTGCGGCCTGCGATCGATTCGCCGGCCAGGTTGACGACGACGCCTGCGCCATCAATCTCGGAGCTCCAGGGGCCGGGCGATCCGTCGGGCGTCCACTTCACGAACGTCGTGCCGGCGTCGCGCCGCGGTTCCCCGCGCGTCAGGACGACGAGTTCGTGGCCGTCGTGGCGGAGGGCCTCGCTCAACAGGCGTCCGAGCAGCCCGGACCCCCCGGCGATGACGATGCGCATGGCCGCTACTCTAGCAGGGAAGGGCGGCGCCGCCGGCACGGGCGGAGCGGCCGGTGCCGGCCCGCGAAGGTTGACAGCGGCCGAGAAATATAATTAACTAACCAGTCAGTTTCATGGCGAGGCGCGCACGAGTATCTCCCGAACGCATCCTGGCCGCCGCGGCCCTCGAGTTCGCCGCCCGCGGTTACGCGGGGGCGCGCGTGGACCGCATCGCGCGGCGGGCGCGCGTGAACAAGGCGATGCTCTACTACCACTTCAAGAGCAAGGAGGAGCTCTACCGGACGCTCCTCAGGCAGACGTTCACGCAGGCAGGGGAACGGCTCCGTGCCATCGCGCAGTCCGAGGCGGCTCCGGCGGACAAGCTCGATCGGGTCATCGAGGCGGTGGCGGGTTTCGTCCGCGACTACAGCTTCTTTCCCGCGATCATGCTGCGCGAGATCGCCGAGGGGGGCGCGCGACTCGATCGCAGTACGCTCGGCGCTCTTGCCACCCTGCCGGCTGCTTTCGGTGCCGTCGTTGGACAGGGTATTGCCGCCGGCACGTTCCGCGCCGTGCATCCGATGGCCGCCTACTTCAGCGTCTTCGCGCCCATCGTCTTCTTCCTCGCCGGATCCGCGATCCGGCGGGAGCTCACCGAGCAGCACCTGGTGAAGGACGCCGCGATGGCCCCCGAAGCGTTCGTGGCTTACATGCAGGAATCCATGCGCCGGGCGTTGTCGGCCGACTTCGAGCCGGCTGCGCCGCAAGGACGAAGGAGGTCGAGTTGAAGTCTCCTGGACTGTGCACGGCGTTGGGAGCCATTGCCGTTGCCATGGCAGCGTGTGGACCCGACGCCCCTGCCAACGCTGTTCGTGTATCCGGCCACGTCGAGGCGACGGCAGTGCGGGTCGCGCCGCGCGTGGGCGGGCGCATCGTGGAGATGTCTGTCGCTGAAGGCGATCGCGTCGCGCCCGACGCGGTCGTCGCCCGTCTCGACACCGTGGACACCGAGCTCGCGCTCGCCCGGGCGCGCGCGGATCAGGACCAGGCCAGCGCCCAGCTGCGACTGCTCCAGGCGGGTCCGCGCGCGGAGGACGTGCGCGTGGCCGAGTCTCAGGTCGTGGCTGCCCGTGCCGACGTGACGACCGCGGCCGCCGAACGCGCGGCGGCGGAGATCGACGCGAAGCGCTTCGCGCAGCTCCTCGCGTCCAACTCGGGCACACGGAAGCAGCTCGATGACGCCAACGCGAGGCTGGAAGTGGCCGCGGGCCGTGAGGCCGCGGCGCGCGAACGCGTGGCGACTGCCGAGCAGGCACTGGCTCGCGCGAAGGCAGGCGCGCGACCCGAAGAGATCGAAGCGGCGCGCGCCAGGGTTGCCGCGGCCGCGGCACAGGTTGCCGTCTTCGATCAGGCGCTCGCCGATGCCGTCGTCACCACGCCGGTCGGCGGCATCGTGACCGAGCGGCTCGCCGATCCGGGCGAGACCGTTCAGCCGCGCGCGCCGCTCGTGGTGGTCACCGATCTGGATCGCGCCTGGGCCGACGTCTACGTCGACGAGCCGATGGTGCCGCGCCTGCGGCTGTCACAGGAAGTCACTCTCCATACCGACGCGGGAGGACCGGGCATTCCCGCGACGATCAGCTTCATCTCACCCACGGCGGAGTTCACGCCGCGCAACGTGCAGACGGCTGACGACCGCGCGCGCCTCGTGTACCGGGTGAAGGTGTCCGTCGACAATCGCGACGGTGTGCTGAAGGTCGGCATGCCAGTCGAAGCGGAGATTCCCCTTGCCCCCGTCGAATGAGGCGCTCTCGTTCGAAGGCGTGAGCCATCGCTTCGGCGCGACGCGGGCGCTGCGCGATCTCTCCCTGTCGGTTGGTCGCGGCGAGATGTTCGGGTTGATTGGACCCGACGGCGCCGGGAAGACCACGACGATCAGGATTGCGTGCGGCCTGCTGGTTCCCGCGTCGGGACGCGTGAAGACCCTCGGGCTCGATCCGGTGAGGGAGCACCGCCGCCTCACCGAGTCGATCGGCTATCTCTCGCAGCGGTTCAGTCTCTACGCGGACCTGAGCATCGACGAGAACGTCGCGTTTTTTGCCGAGATTCACGGCGTCCGCGATTACGGTCCGACCCGCGACCGCCTGCTGGCGCTCACGGGCCTCGCGCCGTTCCGTTCGCGGCTGGCAGGGAAGCTGTCCGGCGGGATGAAGCAGAAGCTGGCGCTGGCGTGCACGCTGGTTCACGCGCCCGACATGGTGGTGCTCGACGAGCCGACGACCGGAGTCGATCCGGTGTCCCGCCGCGAGTTCTGGAAACTGCTCTCCGAGTTTCTGGCGCAGGGCATCACCATTCTGATGGCGACACCGTATCTCGACGAGGCGGAACGCTGCGCGCGGGTGGCCCTGCTGCACGACGGAAACCTTCTGGCCCTCGACACGCCGTCCGCCATCAAAGGCACGATGCAGGGTTCGCTTTTCGAGGTCATCGTCGCGGACCACCGGCGCGCCGCTGCGCTTCTCCGCGGCATTGCAGGCGTCACGGACGTCGAGATGTTCGGGGAACGGGCCCACGTGCGCACCGCGGCCGGAGCGAGCCTCGGCGTCGAGACGCTCACGCGTCATCTCGAGGGCGCGGGGATGGCCGTCGAAAGCGTGAGGCCCATCGAGACGTCGCTCGAGGACGTCTTCATCGCACAGCTCACCGAAGCAGCGGACGCGGCAGGCCGGGACTCCGGCCAGGCACCATCATGAGACACATCCCCACGTCATTTCTCCTCGTAATAGCGATCGCCTCTGGCGCGGGCGCTCAAACAACAGCCGCTCCGACGCCGCTGACGCTCGAAGATGCTCTTGAACGCGGTGTCGCGGCGAGCCTGCGGCTCCGCGAAGCAGACGCCCAGGCGGATGCGGCCACAGCTGTCGTGGCACAGCGTGAGGCGTCGAGCCGTCCGCAGATTGCCGCGCAGGCCGGATACACGCGCACGAATCACGTGGACGAGTTCGGTGTCCCGACGCCGAACGGCCAGCTCCGCATCATTTATCCCGACGTCCCGGACAACTACCGCACGCGGCTCGACCTTCAATGGCCGATCTATACGGGCGGGCGGCAGTCGGCGCTCGAGCGCGCGGCCGCGACCGAAGCGACGGCGGCAGGCGCGCTTCGCGATGCGGTTGCCGAGGATCTGCGGTTCGAGATCGCGCTCGCGTACTGGACGTTCGTCACCTCCCTCGAGGAAGTCCGGACCACAGAGGCGGCGCTCGAACGGACCACGTCGTACCTCGCCGAGGTCAGGAATCAGCTCGATGCCGGAGTCGCCGCGCCGAACGACGTGCTCACGGTCGAGGCCCAGCAGGCGAGGGAGCGGACGCTGGTCATTCGCTCGGTTGCACATCGGGACTCCGCAGAGGCGGACCTGGCGAGACTGGTTGGACTTCAGGCCGGAGCACGCATAGCGCCGCTCTCGCGGCTGACCGACATGCGGCCCCCGAATCCGGAGGCCTTCGAAGTCCTGACGGCAGAAGCCCGGGCGCAGCGCGCCGACAGGGCGGCGATGGTCGAGCGTGTCGAAGCCGCGAGGGCGCGACGGGCGGCGGCGGCCGCCGGGATGCGTCCGACGGTCGCCGTGGGCGGAGGCGTGGACTACGCACAGCCCAATCCGCGGATCTTTCCAAGGCAGGAGGAATGGCGATCGTCGTGGGATGCCAGCGTGAACGTCGCGTGGCCGCTGTCGGATGGCGGACGCACTCGCGCCGAGGTCGCAGAGGCCGATGCCCTCGTGCGCGCGTCAGAGGCGCGGCTCGACGAGTTCGATCGCGTGCTCGCCGTCGAGATTGGTCATCGGCTGCGCGACATCACCGCCAGCCGGGCGGCGGTCGAGGCATCGGAGACGGGCGTGCGCGCCGCGACGGAAGCGAGACGTGTGGCCGGTGACCGGTTCGCGGCAGGCGTTGCCACGAACACGGACGTTCTGGTCGCTCAGAGTGCCTTGCTGCAGGCGGAGCTCGATCGCGCCGAGGCGCTGGCCGCGGCGCGTGTCGCCGATGCCCGGCTGGATCGAGTACTAGGGCGATAGCGATCCGAGTTGCATCTCAATAGGTATGCCATCACGAAGACACGACACGAAGACACGAAGGCAGGAGACACGAAGGCACAAAAGCATGGTGCACGAGGCACAAAGCACGAAGAAGGAGTTGGTCTTTGGCCTTCGTGCCTTCGCGCCTTCGTGTCTTCGTGTTGTCGTGTTGTCGTGAGCATTTAGACAGGCAGCAACCATGCCCGCAATCAGCGCAAGCGACTTGACTCGTCGGTTTGGCGACTTTGTCGCGGTGGATCGCGTGTCGTTCGACGTCGGTCAGGGAGAGATCTTTGGATTGCTCGGCAGCAACGGCGCCGGGAAGTCCACGACGATTCGAATGCTGTGCGGATTGCTCCTGCCGACGTCGGGAACGGCGACCGTCAGCGGCGTGGACGTGGGCCGCGATCCGGAACGTGTCAAGGAGCGGATCGGCTACATGTCGCAGCGCTTCTCCCTGTATGACGCTCTGACGGTGGACCAGAACATCCGCTTCTTCGCAGGCGTCTACGGCCTCGAAGGCCGACGTTTCGAGGCTCGCCGCCGCTTCGTCCTCGAGATGGCGGGGTTGCAGGGACGCGAGAACGCGCGCGCGCACAGTCTGGCAGGCGGCTGGAAGCAGCGGCTCGCGCTCGGATGCGCCATCCTCCACGAACCGCCGGTGGTGTTTCTTGACGAGCCGACCGGTGGTGTCGATCCGCTCTCACGCCGGGAGTTCTGGAGCCTCATCGATCGCCTCTCCACTGAAGGCGTGACGGTGCTCGTCACCACCCACTACCTTGATGAAGCCGAGCACTGCCATCGCATCGCCATCCTGCATGCGGGCCGCATTGCGACAATCGGATCCGCCCGTGATCTGAAGCGGCGCTTCGACGATCGCGCCATCTTCGAGGTGCGTGCTGACCGGCCCGTTGATGCGATGCGGCTGCTCGATGCCATGGACGACATCGAGAAGACGAGCATCTTCGGGACCGCGGTTCACGCAGTGGTCAGGAAAGGCCGGCCCCTGACTCCCGAAGACATCGCTGCACGGCTGTCGTCCAGCGGACTCACGGTCTCCTCCGTTCAGGCTGTCCGTCCATCGCTCGAGGATGTCTTCCTCGACGTCGCCGAGGAGGCGGCATAAGTGCGGCAGATCCTTGCCGTTACCCGCAAGGAGCTTCACCAGATCGTCCGCGACCGGCGGACGCTGATGATCCTGCTCTTCGTTCCGGCGTTCTTCCTGCTCGTCTACGGATACGCCCTCAGCTGGGACATCCGGAACATCGCGCTTGCCGTTGATGACCGCGATCGCTCCTCCGAGAGCCGAGCTCTGATCTCGGCGTTCGTCAACTCGGGGTATTTCGAGCTCGTCGACACCGTCGACGAGCCCGCGGACATCACCCGGCTGATGGACACGAACACGGTGCGCGCGGTGCTCGTGATTCCCCACGGGATGGGCCGCGACCTTGCCTCGGGGCTCGACGTGCCGATTCAGGTGCTGCTGAACGGCGACAACGCGAACACGGCGACGACCGTCCAGGCCTACGCGACGACGATCGTCCAGAGCGAGTCGATGCGAGTCCGGGTCGAATACGGAGCGACGGGCGGAGCGCCGCTCGTGACGGCCGAACCGCGCATCTGGTACAACCCGCAGCTCCGCAGCGCGCTGTTCCTGGTGCCTGGCCTCATCGCCTACATCTCCATGATCTCGGCCGTCGTGTCCACGGCTCTCTCCATCGTGCGCGAGAAGGAACGGGGAACGATGGAGCAGGTGCGGATGTCGCCCCTCGGCGCTCCCGCGTTCGTCGTCGGCAAGACGCTGCCGTACTTCATCCTGTCGCTCGCCTCGGCTCTCGCGATCGTGCTCGTCGCGATGGTGCTCTTCGGCCTGCCGATGCGCGGCTCCTGGCTGCTGCTGCTCTTCGCGCTCTCGCTGTTTCTCGTCGGTGCGCTCGGTCTCGGGCTGCTCATCTCGAGCATTGCCGAGAACCAGCAGGTGGCCTTCCAGATCGCGCTGCTGACGTCGTTTCTGCCGACGTTGATGCTCTCGGGATTCATCTTTCCGATTGCGGCCATGCCGCCGTTCCTCCAGGCGGTCACGTACGTCGTGCCGGCCCGGTACTTCCTGATCGCGCTGCGAGGGGTCGTCCTGAAGGGCGTCGATCTGTCGATCATCTGGCCGCAATGCGTCGCGCTCGGCGTCTACGCGACGCTCATGCTGACCCTGGCGTCGGTCCGCCTCAGGCGGCAGTGGATGTGACAGCGATGTTCAGCCGCATACGGCATCTCGTCGTCAAGGAGCTGATCGAGCTCGGTCAGGATCCACGGCTCTTCGGGATCGTGATCGTCGCGCCGATCATCCAGCTCGTCCTGCTGACCTACGCCGCCACAACCGACGTTCGCAACGTGCCGGTTCTCATTGCCGACGCCGACAGATCGGCATCGAGCCGTGAGCTGATCGATCGCTTCAATGCGTCACCGACGTTCACCCTTGCCGGCGTTGTCGGCAGTACGGCCGAGGTGGAGGGTTACATCGAGAGGGGTGACGCGTGG
>JBFWPD010000042.1:0-15236 GCA_050250175.1 Vicinamibacterales bacterium | reverse complement strand
CGTCTGGAAAGACATGGCCGAGATGCCCTCCGCATCGCGCACAGTGGATCTCTTCTCTGACCATTCCGTGGCTGCGATCGGTCGTCGTCGCGACCGCTTCTGCGAGCGGCTCCGTGAAGCTTGGCCAGCCGGTGCCGCTTTCGAACTTGGTCGAGGCGTCGAACAACGGCTGTCCGCATCCGGCACACAGGAAGTTACCGGGGCGCTTCTCCTTGTTCAACGGGCTCGACCCTCGCGCCTCCGTGCCGTGCTCGCGCAACACATGGTACTGCTCCGGTGTCAGCGTGGCGCGCCATTCGTCGTCGTTCTTCTGCACGTATCCCTCCGAACGCTACACAATCAGTATGCTCCAAAGAGCATCGTGCGCGTGGGCGCCTGGCAGGGTCAACGGCTCATGAGGCCGAAGCTCTCGTGATACGGTTGGGCAAGACCATGGGGGGTCACGCGCATCGATGGGCCGCCTGCGTTCTTCTCGCGGTTGCCGCCGGGTGCGCTGCTCGAACCGCGCAGCCCTCTCAACCAGGCGCAGACCGAGGTCGTTTCCCCCAGCCACGGTTCGTGACGACCTTCTGGTGTGGCCCTCCACTGGCCGAGTTCACCGACGAGCGCGCCGCGGAGATCGCGGCAGCGGGATTCACCGTCGTGGGTCCGCCGTGTGAGGGAGGACTGGATCCCGCGGGCAACTTGCGCGCGCTCGATATCGCCGGGCGCCATGGCCTGACGGTCTGGGTCGCTGACTACCGGTTCGACGAGCGGGCTCCGACGCGGCCGGACTGGCAGGCGAACCTGCGGCAGGCAGTGGCCGAGTACAAGGCTCATCCGGCGTTCGGCGGTTACTTTGTCGCCGACGAGCCAACGACTGAAGATTTCCCGCAGCTTGCCGCGATTGTCGGACAGCTCCGCGAGCTCGACCCGGGCCGTCTCTACTACATCAACCTGTACCCGGACTATGCGGACCATCTGACGGGAGCGTCCACATATCGCGAGTATGTCGATGGTTTCGTCTCGATGCTGCAGCCTCCGATCCTGAGCTACGACTACTACGCATTGGGCGTCGAGGGCGACCGGCAGACTTTTTTCGACAACCTGTCCCTCATTCGAGAGCTCGGCCTCCGGGCAAACGTGCCCTTCATGCTCATTCTTCAAGCGATGCCGCACGGGCCCTATCGAGACCCGACCGAGGCGGAGCTCTCATGGCAGGCACTCCATGCGCTCGCGTACGGTGCTCGCGGCATCTCGTACTTCGCCTACTGGACGCCGGTCGACGTCGAGTTTGCCGGGCTGTGGAAATTCCGGCATGGCTTGATCGAGAACGGCACGGCGACGCAGCACTATTACGAAGCCGCGAGGGTCAACGCGATCGTCAACGCGATTGCGAACGAGCTCGCGGGCTTCACGTCCCTGTCGATCGGCGACTCCACGAGTGATGCCGCTTCACCCTTGCAGCTGGGATCCTCGATCGGCGTCGAGGGAGGCGCAGTGACCGCCGGCCTCTTCGGTGACGCCAACGGCACCGAAGCAGCCCTGCTCGTCAATCGCGACTATCGCCAGGCGGCGGCGGTCACGCTGCGCATGCAGAACGGCGTCAGGGGACTGCAGGAGTTCGACGTCGCCTCGCGTTCATGGAAGGAGCGCCGCGGCTCCCCTCTCCGCCTGCCGGCGGGTGGCGGGGTCCTCCTGCGCTGGACGTCGGAAGACTAGAGGGCGACAGACGGTTCGCGCTGGGCCTCGAGACGCCCGCTCCATGCGATGACGGCCCGCACTCCGGCGTACAGCGCACAGTTCAGGGCCAATCCTTCGCCGGGCGAGAGGATGTGATTGCGCAGGCCCGCTGGAGTCACCGTGTAGAACGGCGACAACACGGGCGGGTAGACGAAGAGAGCCGTCGCCGTCGCTGCCAGCAGCAGGGCATACACGAAGCGGCCTCTCGGCGACAGATCGAGACGCCCGGCGCCCAGGTGCAAAGCGATCACCACGCCGAAGGCTGCACCGAGCGCGTTGAACACGATGTCGTTCCAGTCGAGCCACTCGGGCGTTCCCGCTACAAGAAAGAGGTACTGATAGACCTCGTCGATCGCGCCGAGGGCCGTCGTCGCCAGCCAGGACTGCTCCAGCGTCAGGCCGGCCTTGACCAGCACGAGAGCGAGGACTCCATACTGCACCAGGTGGATGTGTTCGACGTTGAGCAGTACGAGGTGCTGGTGCGCCAGGCCCGTGAGCACGAAGAGCACGGCCATCGCAGGCCATGTGGTGTGGGCCGTCGGTGTGCGGTAGACGGCGACCGCGCCCGCCAGCGCAATCCCGACACCCAGGAAGCCGCCAGCGAGTGCGCGCTGATAAGTCGCGAAGCCCATTCGGGTGACGACACCCTCGAGAAACTGGGTGAACGGCCAGTGGAGGAAGACAAAGCCGGCAAAGAGCAGCGCAGCAAGAGCCAGCCAGGCAATCCGCGAGGCGTCGTGATTCATCGTCGTTGACTGCTGGGCGGATGTGAGCGTGGACTCCACTTCACAATGGTATTTCGGAAGATCTCACGTCGCGCCCGAGGGGGCGGGACCGTACTGGGCGCGGGCATGATCACGCGCACCGTGCACGAGGGCGCGCAAACCGGCCATACGGGGCACTTCCGACGTCAGGAGCACGTGGGCGAGATTGAGGACGAGAATTGACGCCGCTGTCAACGCCCGGCCCGGACGTGCGCCAAGACCTGGATGGCGCGATGCCAGGAGCAGGTGATTGCGGGTCGCAAAGTAGATGCGCCGCGGCGAGGCCCGCCCGATGGAAGCGCTCCCGTCGTGCCGGACGATCGCGGCACGAATGCAAGCAGTGTGAAAACCAACGGCCCGGGCTCGAAGGCAGAACTCCAGATCCTCGAAGCCGAAAAAGAACTCTTCAGCGAGAAGGCCGATGCGCTCGAACACCTTGCGTCTGATGAGCATCGCTGCTCCGCTCACGGCATCGACCTCCTGACTTTCGGTAGAGGCTGACGGCTGGAGCCGGTCGCCAAAACCGTGATGCCGCATCCGCCCCGTCGTGCGCGAATAGCGAATGCCTCGCGATTGCACCAGCTCGGGATCGGCGCTCGAGACAAGGACCGGGCCCACGATGCCGCAGCGGTCGTCGGCGTCGAGAGTCCGCTGCAAGGCAGCAAGTGCGTCCGGGAGTACCACGACGTCGCCATTGAGCAGCAGAACACGATCTGCGCCAAGCCGAAGAGCTTCTGCGATGCCGAGGTTGCAGCCCCCCGAGAAACCGAGATTAGCCTCCGACGCGATGCAGCGCACATCGGGAAGGCTCTCGTGGAACAACGTCGCCGAACCGTCGCCAGAGGCGTTGTCCACGACGACTGGAATGATCGACGGCTCTTCCTGCAACACCGATCGGACCGCGCGAATCGTAATGGCGGGCGTTCGGTAGTTGAGGACAACGGCGGCGGTCGGAGACCCCATGGGATCAGCGGAACGATTGATTGTCGACTGCGATCGGTATCATACGCAGGCCGAAGCTCAGGCCCGGTTTACCGTACTCGCATCCACGATGCCCTTCATCTTTGCGGCTCGAAAGGCCGCCGAATAGGCGCAATGGAGCCAGTGAAGGTCGGATGACTCGAGCGTGAGGCCCGACTCGAGCTTGAGTCGCGCGAGGCGGTCGGCGTGCCGCGCCGCCAGTATCGTGTCGTCGTAGTGTGCCGCTACCGAGGGCCACGCACGCTGGGCGTCGCGCACTCCGGTCCATGCGTGCACGGCCTCGTCGTCGTGCAGCTGACTGAAACGATAGTTGGCCTGCCCCTGGCGATGCAGCCGCTCGCAGAACCCCTCCAGTGGAATGGCTCGGTGCATGAGGCTCACGGCACCAGGATGATAGAACACGCGCAAGTCATGCTTCGACAGGCGATAGGCGAGCTCGATGTCCTCGCAGAAGATCCGGAAGGCGGGATTGAACACGCCGTGATCGAGCAGGAATACCCGCTTGCAGGACGTGCGCCCGCCCCAGAAATGCCGGAAGTCGAGTGCCTCCCTGCTGGCGATGGAGCCATAGGAGAAGAGGTGCCCCTCCACCTCCGTGACGAACCGCATGAGCGGGTCGGATGCCACCTCTGAAGCCAGTCCCGTGAAACCGAGCACCGCATCACGGGGCTCCGGGTGCAGACAATGTGCGCGCAGATGCTGCTCGAGCAGATCAGGGGAAGCGACGTCATCGTCGTCGAGGAAGAGAACGATGTCGCCTGACGAGCTGAAGATTCCGTGATTGCGCGCCGACGACAGTCCGGCTGGACGCTGATAGGCGTACCGCACCGTCAGCGCCGATTCGAAGGACGCGACCACGTCGCGCGTGCTGTCGGTCGACCCGTCGTCGATCACGATCACCTCGAACACGCTGCGCGGAAGCGTCTGGGCCGCGAGACCCTCGAGCGCACCGCGCAGCAGGCGCGCTCGCTGCGTGGTGGCGAGCACTACGGAGATCGCGGGCCGCGGGTCGGAGTGCCACCACTCGTGCGCCCTACGCATACGATTCGACTATGAAGAACACCTCGCCGGGATCCCCGTGCGCGTGCCGCGCGAGATAGTCTCTCCTCTGCCGATCGGCATCCTTCCAGGAGTACTCGGCCACCGGCTTCCTGATCGTATGCGCGACAGCCGTTTGGTCGACGAGCCCGAGCTTCAAGCCTGCCTTGCCAAGCAGCCGCGGCCAGACATGGTCGTAGCCCCAGCCCATCGGCGACGATTCATCGAACGGCAGGATCAGCCTGGCTGCATCCTGCCGCATCGAGAAGAGGGGGCCGATCTCCACGTAGTTCGTGCGGCGGGCCTGGATCCCGTCGAGCTGCTCGACGAACGCGTGGTCGATGTAGCTGTCGTGCGTCCTGGCGGGCTGCGCCAGCGCGAAGTCGTGGCGCTCCACGAGTCGGAGGTAGCGGTCGAGGAACCGCTCCGGGAGGTGGATATCGTCGTCGCTGATCAGGACGTACTCGAACTCGTCGAGCGGGATCTCGGCAATCGCCTGGTTCAGAAGCATGAACTTCGGCACGCGTCCATCGACCACGGACGCCGTGACCTCGGCCACACGGCGGTCGTGTGCGCGCGCGCCGAGCGCGATCCAGTGCTGTGTCACCGCCCAGTCGGTGGCACTGTCAAAAGCCTGCACCAGGTGCGACGTCGTGTTGTCGCGATCGCCGAGGTAGATGCCCAGGACAAGCACCCGTGGCGGGGGAGTCATCGGGTTAGATCAGCCGCAGTGATGGCTGGGAAGAGTGCCTCGAGCCGCCTAAGGGCAGCGCGTTCGGA
The DNA here is from genome assembly GCA_050250175.1 of Vicinamibacterales bacterium. Taxonomy (GTDB): domain Bacteria; phylum Acidobacteriota; class Vicinamibacteria; order Vicinamibacterales; family CAVVIG01; genus JBFWPD01. The sequence goes on along the minus strand of JBFWPD010000042.1, from coordinate 9,951 downwards.
GAAGACCGCCTCGACGTGTGCAAGCCCACGCGCAGCGAGTCGCTCCCACAACTGGCGTTCGCTGTACAGCCGTACCACGGCTTCGGCAAACGCCTCGGGCGTGTCCGCGATCAGCGCCGTGTCGCCGTGGACCAGCCCCATGCCCTCGGCTCCGATCGTTGTCGTCACCACGGGCAGCCCGTGACTCATGGCGTGCCCGATCTTGCCCTTCATTCCGGCGCCATAGCGCAAGGGTGCGACGAGCATCCTTGCCATCTCGAAGTGGGGCCGGGGATCGCCGACAAAGCCGATGGGCTTCACAGTCGTCGACTGAAGTGAAGTGATCTCGTCCGGCATGTCGCTGCCGACAATCGTGAACGTCAGGCCTGGCAGTCGTCGATGGACGATCGGCAGGATGTCAGCGGCGAAATGCCTGACAGCGTCGACATTCGGCTCGTGGAAGAAGCCGCCAATGAACACCAGCCCGCTGCGCTCCTCCCACTTGCCGGGAAGAGGCTCGATCGCGTGGATGTTCGGCAGCACCTCGACCGAGAGCGTGGGGTCGAGCTCCACCAGGGCCTCGCGCTCGACGTCGGTGACCGTGAGGGTGAAGTCGGCTGCCTTGGCGGCGAATCGTTCGACTCTCCGGTAGTGCTCGGCCCGATCGAGCAGCGCGACATCGCCTGAGAGGGTCGCGGCTCTCGACATGCGAACCCAGTGCAGGTCGACGGTGTCATATATGACCCTGGCGTTCGGTGCATGAACTCGCACCGGGAAGAGCCAGGCCAGCGCAGTTTCCGGTCGAACCAGCAGTACCGTACGGTAGGCGCGACCGTGTCGCGCAAGATGGTCTAGCCCCGCCGCCTCGCCACAGACGACCGTGATGCCCTGAGCCCCGATGTCCTCGGCATAGGGTGCCTGCCGGTCCGCGCTCGTGGAAAGCATGGTGATGCCGTGCCCCGCGCGACGAAGCAGGGTGAGCATGCTCGACAGACGAAGGGAGCCGGAGTCCCTGTCCGGAGTCGGAAGCGCCGGTGCGATGACAAGCAGGCTGTGCGGAGCGGACATCTCCTGATGCGCCGTCCCGACGGGCGGCTCATCCGTGGGGAGTTGGTTCGGAGCGAGCGTTGGCGCTTGCCGGGCCTCGCCTGGCCTGGACCTGTCACCGGTTGACCGAGCCACGACCCGATGCAACAGGTCGTACGCCGCGCGCAATGGAGCCATCGTGCGCCAGCTGGCGGACGCCAGGAGATCGTCGACGCGTGCCTGAGCCGCCTGTAGCTCTGCGCGCAATGCCTCGATTTCTGCTCGCGCACGCTCGTCATACTCGGAACGTGCCGGCGGTCGCTCTCTCGTGAGCTCCTGCTCGCTTCTCGGCGGCGCCGTACGCAGGTTCGAGATTTCCGCTCGAGCTTGCGCCAGTTCATCGCGCATGGCGTCGGCCACGGCGCGCGCCTGGGTGGCGTCGGAGGTGCCGCGCGCGGCCAGCTGGCCGTGTCGATCCACCTGATACTTCAGCGCCGTCTCACGTGCTCGCGATTCTCGCGCTCGTTCCCGAAGCGCGTCGACGATCGCGACGAGCCGTTGCCATGCCTCCGGCTGCCGCTGATCGTCCAGCGCGGGGCTCTCGGATGCGACCGGGGTGTTGTCCGGATTCGGTGCCGGCACGCTCGTTCCGGGTGCCGGGACGTCGCCAACCCAGGGGGCCACGAGATCAGCCAGTCGTGTGTCTTCTACGGTGGCACGCGGTTCGCCGAAGAGGTCGAGAGCGCCCGACTCGTCATAGCTGTTGGCTCGCCACTCGGCATCACGCCTCCAGGCTGAACGCCGGCGGCGCCAGCGCCGAATGTGCCATGCCTGGGCGAGATACTCCTCTACGTCCTGGTCGGCCCGGGCGTCGTCTGCCTTCCTGTCCAGATCGTCCCTTGAACGCAGCGGCGCGTGCAGACAGTGGATGTCGCACGTGTCCACCAGCGGACCCTGTAAGCCGAAGACATCGTGGTTGCCCCACCAGGTCTCGATCGAGGGGCAGGCGCGGAGGATCAACTTGCCGGGGTACCGAATCTCGACGTAGGCAGCCCGGCCACTCTCGACGAGCGCTTCAGCGTCGTTGAACGCGCCGACCGGATCGGCGCGGCGCGTCATCGTCAGGAGCCCGCGCGGCGTCCGGATACGCTGCTCACGGCGCTGGACGAAATTGACGACCTCTGCCCGGAGGGCGCCTGCTGACGACCGTTGAAGCACGTCGCGGAGCGAGCTGCCCGGGGCGTACCAGAACTCGTCGGCGTCGAGCGGCAGGATCCAGTCGGCGCCGCGCACGAACGCTTCCTGCGCGAGAGAGGTCAGCAGCGCATCCTGACGAAATGCCCCGGCCCGCGGCCGCCACTCGAGCGAGACGATACTGCGAAGAGCATCGAGTACGGTCTGCGTGCCGTCCGTGGATCCGTCGTCCAGCCACAGGAAGTGCGACACGCCCTGCGCGTGATGGTGGAGTACGGTCGTGCGCACGATGTCGGCCTCGTTGCGCACGACCCCGATTGCCCAGAGATTCATCGGGCGTGCTCGCCTTCCGCCGGCGCCTCAGGAGTACCACTCGGCGAACGTCTCGCCGCGAACAGAACGTCGGGCGCGTACATGGCGAGGACAGCGAGCTCACGCCACCCGCGCAGACGCTGGCCCGCCGTTCGTCGATGGGCATATGACGCCGCGCAGGCGTCCGGGCCGTAGTAGGTTCTCCAGAACCTCAGGCCGCGTTGGTAGGCCTCACGCAGTCGGACGTTTCCGCTGACATGCGGCCGCTGCTTCCGGAGCACGCGTATCGCACCGCGGAGCATCCGCGCCGGATCGTCGGACATCGTGCCCGGATACTTTCGGTACTCGGAGACGAGTCGATTGTGCGCATAGACGGGGGAACGCCGCGCGATGCGCAGATAAACGTCATAGTCCTCGCACTCTGGCACGGACGGATCAAAGCCATGTGCGGCGACAAGCGGCGACCGTCGAAACATCACAGCTGCGGCATTCCCGATGAAGTTGCCGGCCAGCAGTTCCGCATAGTGGTCACGCTCGATTGGGGGTCGCTGCCACTCACGAAGCACAGCGCCGTCGCCATTGATGTACCGGTGATCTCCTGAGACGAACGCACAATCAGGTCGTCTTCTCAGTTCTTCTGCGCCGATCGCCACGGCGCTGGGCAATAGTCGGTCGTCCGCATCGAGAAAAACCACGTACTCGCCGCGAGACTCGGCGAACCCGCGATTTCGAGCGTTCGACAAGCCAAGATTGTTCTGTCGTACGTACCGGCAGCCCGAATCCATGGCCACCTCGCGCACTCGGTCATCGTCCGACCCGTCGTCCACGACGACTATCTCCACGCAGGGATAGGACTGCGCGAGCGCACTGCCGATGGCGTCACCAAGAAACCTGGCTTGATTGAAGCATGGGATAACAATCGACACGAGCGGTCGGTCAGCCGCAGGCGCAGGCATCTCACCGACTCGGCATGAGGTCTTCAAACCTCGCACTGACGTCCGGCGTGACTTCGACTCGCGGAAGCCGCCATCGGTTCTCGACGAACTGACTCATCCCGGGCCCGGCGGAGGTCAGTGCATATTCATACCCGGCGGCTCGAACCGCCGCCTCGCAGGCTTCGTCGACCGCGCCGTGCGGATATGCGAATGACCTGACCGGTGCGCCAAGCAGCGATTCCAGCGCCGACTTTGATTCCTGCGCCTCGGCCCGCTGGACCGCCGGCGATTGTCGGGGCAGGATCGTATGCCACGCGCTGTGTGCTCCAATCTGCAAGCCTGGGAGCGACGCCCATGCTCGGACCTCGTGACTGGCCATACGGCACCGGCCGTCCGACTCGGGTCGACCGGCCCAGCGGCGCACGTGCCGAATGACCCCGTCGCGCTCTTCTGGAGCAAGGCCGACCACGCCGTTGTACACGCGCCAGTGTGCCTCCAACCGCTGGCGTGACGACACGACCGGGAGGCAGACGGCGCCCTCTCCTGGCAGAACAGTCTCAAAGGTCGAAGGCAACGGCGGGCCATCGGCCAGCAGCGCCTGCTCGAGGACATCCCACCAGAATACGCATGGTTCGTTGATTCGGTGGGTTGTCATGAAGCAGGTCGCCGGCAGTCCAGCTCTCACGAGAATTGGCGCCGCGGACTCCAGCACATCCCGGTACCCGTCGTCGAACGTAATTGCAACGGCTCCAGGTGGCAGCGTGCCTTCCTGCCAGCCCTGGACGAAGGCATCGAGCGACAGAACCTCGCTGCGAGCTTGAAGAAACGCCGAATGCTCAGCAAACCGCTCGGGCGACACGGCGAGCCGATGGACGTCGGTGCCCGGCCTTGCCACTCGGTGATACAGCAGGATGGCGTGTGACAGACGTGACGACTCGTGTCGTCGGGTGATTGCCGGAGCCGCAGGGTGCGACGCGTAGCGACGTTTGACGGCGCGTACGCCTGTGAGCAGTGGGAAATACGGATCGCTGACGTCCAGCTCCGCAGAGGTCAGATCTTCACGCGCGAGGCCCTCGAGGAAGGCGGTGTTCGCGAGCATATTGCCGAAGCTCGACACCTCGAGATCGGCAGGGTGGAAGGCCGTTTCGCATAGTCGGCGAGCTCCCGCCGGCGTCATGCGCCAGAGGTCCCGATCGCCACCGCACTCCACGCAGACGCGACTGGTCGCGGGGAACGTGGCGAGAAGTACTCCACCCGGCCGCAGCATCCGTGCGCACTCTGAGATGACGGCTGTCATGTCGTCGATGAGATGGGCGGTCTGCGTCAGGATCACGCAGTCGTAGGTCTCATCGGCAATAGTGGCTGCGCATCGCAGGTCACCGACGACTGTGGCCCGCCTGTTGTCGGCTGCGACGTCCAGCGTATCGACATGTGTGACCGCCCCCCCGCCGAATCGCCGCGCGTAGCTGTCGTCCTTTATCTCGAGAACGGCACCGCGAACATCGGAAGCGCGCTTTGCCAGAAACAGCTCGATGTAGTGGCGATCAATTGGAGTGCCCCTCGAGTAGCCCCAATCCCTGGCAACAGGCGAGAGACGGCGCACACTTGGAGAATCAGCAGCACGCTGTACGGGCAACTGTGCACCTTGTGCCTTCAGTCGTGTAATCTCCTCGCTCAACTCGCGATGTCGTGCGGCCAGTGCCGCATGATCGACGTCCAGTGCTCGAAACACGACCTCGTGATCGTGAATCGCCGCAGCAGGTTCCTCCGCGAAAGCGGACGCATGGCGATCGAGCACATGGGCAATCCAGCTGTCACGAGCCGGGTCACTCCACTGGAGGGCGTAAGGCGCATCCGCTCGCCAGGACCGCACCAGCATTGGTTCATGCGTGGCTCGTACCTGTCGGCCGCTCAGAACGAGGCGCAACCGAAGTTCCCAGGCCCAGAGGTCGCCAGCGTCAGGATCAGGAGGGCCGACTTGCGCCAGCGCCGCGCGGCGAATGACCGACAGGCCATCTCCGCCCGCAGGCGCTGCCAATGCCAAGTTGCGATCAGTCGGGGCGGGCGACTGAACGCGAGACCGATCTCCGGGACCAAGCAGAAGCCAGGATGTCGTGACGAAATCCACGCGTGGTTCGCGCTCCAGGATGTCAGCCAATCCTTCGAGCGCGCCTGGTGCCAATCGCTCGCCGCTCTCGAGCCAGACGATCGCATCTCCCGCTCCGCACTCCACACCTGCGGCGACCGACCGTGCCGCAGAAATGTCCTCCACGTGGACGTGACGCAGCGCGAGCCGATCGGCAACGGCGTCGACCCACGGCAGTGCCGCAATCGGCGTGGAGTTGTCAGTGACAAGGACGATTGCCGATGCAGGTCGCGTTTGTTCCCGAATGCTCCGGACGCTATCGAGAAGCCTCGCGTGCTGGTCGCGGCACCGAACAACGACGTCGAGCGTGATCACTCTCTACCCTCGCAGGCGGAGCCACAAGTCGTACAGGCGACGACCGGGAGCTGTTACCCGCCAACTGATCGACGTCCGCAGTTCGTGAACCTCTCTGGCAAGGCGCGCTGCTTCAAGACCGACGGGGCTTGCAGGAGAGGCCACTTCATGGGCGCTCCCTGAAGGTTCGGTCCCGGTACCCGACTCGATTGCCTGCGCGCCCGCAACCTCATCCTTGGCTGCCTGTTCGTCCCGCCTGAGTGCGCCACGTTCGACGGCATTGTCCCGCAGACTCTGGAGTTCCGGGACGAGTCGGTCGTGGACTTCAATGTCCATGTGATGCACGGCACTCTGGAGTGCGGCCAGAGCCCGCTCGCGGCGACGCCGCAGCGAGTGGATGTGCACGCGATACGAAGTCTCATGTTTAGCCGCCAGACGCCGGCAGAGATCTGGGTGCATCTGCTCGAGATCCATGAGACGACTCATGGAGCCAACTCGGCGGCGATACTCATACAGCGCCTGTGGAAGCACACGGCCGCGGAAGCCGCGTTCCACAAGCGCGATCCACAAGTCCCAATCCTCGCCACCCTCGCGGAAGGACTCGTCGAACCCGCCTACGGCTTCGATGGCCGAGCGCCGCACCAGGGCCGCGCCATTCACTCTGTTGTGGTGAAGAAGCGCGGGAAAGCCGCAGTCAGAACGCGACCAGACCGACGTGTCGTCACCGAACGCCTGAAGCCAGTGTGATACGAACGCCAGTGAGGGATCGGCGTCGAGAGCCTTGACTGAGCGCGACAGCAACTCCGGGTGTGCACGGTCGTCCGCGTCGAACATACACACGTACTCACCCGTTGTGTGTCGCAACCCGAGGTTCTTGGCAGTGGGCAGACCTCGATTCTCTGGAGATCGTATGAGACGGGTGCCGGGGCAATTCCACCTGTCGAGCACTCCTCGGGTCTCATCGTCGGTCGATCCGTCGTCCACAATCACGATCTCGAAGTCGTCGAAGGTCTGCGCGAGGAGGCTGTTGACCGCCTCGCAGAGATACTGGCCGAGATTGAAGCAGGTGACGATGACTGAGACTCGTGGCGTTGGGGAAATCGCCCTGCTACGCCCCACCTTGGAACCAGTGAGAGCACGGTCTGTTGCTTGTTCTCGACCAGGTCGGAGACCGAGAACCGTACGGTAGGGTGAATCCGCCAAGGTCTTGACGACGAAGTCTGGCCGAAGCAATGGCTGCAGAGCCTCATCCGTCACGACGATATGATCCGCTTGGCAATCTTCCGGGTGGGTGCCTGGCTCCTCGATGACGAGCAGAATTCGTCCTCCAGGTCGAAGCACGCGGACAGCTTCGGCGACAACCCGTCGCGGATCGACTGCATGATTCAGGGCCCACAGAACCAGCACGCCATCGAACGACCCATCCGGAAACGGTATGTATTCCCCTACTCCTTGAAGAAGATTGGGTCGACTCGCCAGACTCGGAAATGTCTTTACCAGAGGCGACGGGTCCAACTGTCGCCAGCTCTCGAGAGGCTCCAACACGACGTAGTCGACGCCAGCTGACAAATAGTGCCGCGGAACGCCGAGGCCGCCGCCCACGTCGAGCACTCTCCCGTGGAACTCCGACAGAACCCGGGCAATCGGACCGTAATCGTCGAGGAAGCACTGAATTGCCGCACTCGGATCCGCAATGAGATTCCGGTACCACGCCGACATGAGATCCTGACGATTGCCCCATCGCGTGGCGTCGCCCGCTTCGAAGGCTGGCGGAATGAAGCACGGCACCCCTGCCTTGACAGACCAGGTCGTTCCGCACGTCGTGCAACTAGGCGCCCCGGACTCCGGAGCCTTCGCCAGAGAACTGCGGCACAGCGGGCACACCACGTCCGAGGGAAGCTCGAATTCCGCCACCTCAGGCAACCGGCATGAGCGATGACGAATAGTGCCGCGCAATGTCAGCGCCCGAGCCTTCATCAATGATGCGACCCGCGCCGAGCAGCACTGCTCGATCACAGAAGCTGGACACAATCCTGACGTCGTGGCTGACGAGGATCATCGTATGCCCTGCCGTCCGCAATTCCCGGTACCGCTCTTCGCAGCGTGCCTTGAATCCAGCGTCGCCCACGGCGAAGATCTCGTCGAGGACCAGCACTTCGCGGACCGCGGCAAACGCCACCGCGTACGCCAGTCGCGACGCCATGCCGCTCGAGTAGTGCTTCAACTGCAGCTCGGCAAAACGCTCCAGCTCGGCAAAGGCCAGAATCGCATCGAGCTGCCGCCTGATGGTGCCGAGCGACAGGCCGAGGACCGACCCGATCAGGTAAATGTTGTCGATAGCGTTCAGCTCCGGATTCCAGCCGACACCGAGCTCGAGAATCGGCGTGATTCCGCCGGATCGCCGCACGGTCCCGCCATCGGCTTCGTAGATACCGGCGATGATCTTGAGCAGCGTGCTCTTCCCGCTGCCGTTCCTGCCCATGATGCCGAGCGTCTCGCCCTCACGGACCGAAAGGCTCACGCCGTCGAGCACCGGCATGCGCTCGAACCGCCGCGGCGTCAGCAGGCCGAACACGTGCTCGCGCACCGTGTCGCGCCGGACGCTGGGAATCAGGAAACTCTTCCTGACGTCGTCGACTTCGACGATCGCCCGACTCATACGTACTCCGCCGCGCGCGGCGCATAGCGCCGGTAGACCCACGTGCCCGCCGCCAGGCTGCAGGCGACCATCAGCGCGAGGCACGCGTGCGCCCGCGCCGACGGCACGACGCCGTCGATGAGCGCCTCGCGCGAGAACTCGATGATAGGCGTCGGCGGCCAGAGGAACAGCCAGAGCTGGAACCGCTCCGGGATCACGGAAAGTGGGTAGATGATCGGCGCGACGAAGAACCCGGCCTGCGTGACCATGTCCCAGACCTGATTGAGGTCTCTGTAGCGCAAGAAGAGCACGCTCGAGCCGAGCGAGATGCCCATGGCGATGAGGATCAGGGCGACGAGATACGCGGCAAACGCCAGAATCGACGCGGCCGACAGCGCGTGGCCCGAGAGCGCCAGGTACAGCAGCACCACAGCCGCGAACACGCCGAGCGTCAGCATCGCGTTCGTCATCGACGTCAGCACCAGGATGAAGCGCGGCAGCCGCGCCTTCGTGAGCAGAAAGCCCTTGCTCGCGAACGACGTCATGCCGGTCTTCGTGGCCTCGGTGAAGAAGTCGAAGAGGAACAGCCCGACGATGAGATCGAGCTTGTAGGTGGCCTCCGATCGGAACACGAGCGAGAACACCGTCACCAGCACGCCGAACATCGCGGCCGGCTTCAGCAGCGCCCAGAGAAAGCCGCTCGCAGTCCCGTGGTAACGGGCTTTGAAATCCGTACGAACGAGCGTCCACACCAGCCCTGCCCAGTCGACGCCGTCAGGAGGCACTGTCGTGCCGAGTGTCGGGCGTGGCGCCGCTGCCAATGCCGCAGCGGGCTCAACGTGGCGCGGCTCGGTTGCGCGCGAAGCGGGCAGCGACAATAGGATCCTCAGCGCGATGCTGCGTGCTTCTGGCACAGCTGCGAGCGCCTCTTCGGGATTCTGCCACACCGTCGTTCCTAAAACATGGCGCGCGACTGCCACGCACCATCGTCCGATGAAAGGTGCGCCATGAGCGCGCTCCCCTCCATCTCATGGGCGCAATCGAGGCAGCGTCGCGCACTGAAAGGCAAATCTGGTACAGACGTATCATAGCCGCCGATGCCCGCAGGTCTGGCCGAGGGCCTGATCGTACGCGTGAACGCGGTGAAGCTCGCGCTCGTCGCGCGCGGATCGCCAGCCAGGTGGCTCGTGCCCGTCATCGAGACGTTCGAGGTCTGTCTGACCCATGGCCCCGCCGAAGTGCTCGTCAGAGCACGGCGAAGGATGGGCACGCGCGCGATCAGGCCGCCTGACCACTACATCCCGCCCGCCGCGCGTGATGACGAACTCCCACGGCCCTTGAGCGTGCCTCCCATGAGTGAATCCGGAGGCGTATCGATCGTCATCCCGGTTTTCAATCATCGGACGCTCACGTTCCACTGCCTGGCA
>JBFWPD010000041.1:0-15304 GCA_050250175.1 Vicinamibacterales bacterium | reverse complement strand
CGAGTTTTCGGTGAGTGGCGCGCGTGGCCCGGACGGCGAATGGGCGCACTTTGCGCCGTCCGAGATCTCGCATCGCCGCCACATCCTGGATGTCTCGATCGCGCCGGCGGGCGTGCCCGCGGTCCTGGCTGACGAGGCGATCGAAGCGACCCGCGCAGTGATGGAGGGGCTCGACTACGTAGGCCTGCTCTGCATCGAATTCTTCGTCTCGCGTGACGGGCGGCTGCTGATCAACGAGATCGCGCCGCGTCCCCACAACTCCGGTCACCTGACGTTCGATGCCTGCCGCACCAGTCAGTTCGAGCAGCAGTTGCGCGCGATCTGCGGCCTGCCCCTCGGATCGACGGAGCTTCTCCAGCCGGCGGCCATGGCAAACCTGCTCGGAGATCTCTGGTCGGGCGGCGAGCCTCGCTGGGAGCGCGCGCTTGCGGATCCTCGCGTCAAGCTCCACCTGTACGGCAAGTCGTCGGCGCGGGCCGGCCGCAAGATGGGACACGTGACGGCCCTCGCCGCCTCCCGCGAAGAGGCGAAGACGATTGTCGTCGAGGCGCGCTCGGCACTGACCGCGTAGCGCGGCGCATCTCTTGTTCCGGCACCCCGGTTCTGTCACCATCGTCCTGCGCTCCCCAGCGCATACCCCTTTCGAAGGAGTTGCCATGAAGTTCCGCACAGTCGCGATCGTCGCGGCGGCAGTTGGTTTGTCTGCGGCCGGCGCCGCCCAGCAGATGCCGCGCCAGGATGGCCGATGGAAGATCCAGATGCAGATGCAGATGCCGAACATGCCGATGCAGATGCCGCCGATCACGATGGAGCAGTGCGTGACGCCGGAGGACGTCAAGGATCCGATGCGAACGGTTCCTCAGGCCGACCGCCCAGGTGGCCCGAATGGCGCCAACTGCAAGATGGTCGACTACCAGACGGTCGGCAACAAGGTGACCTGGAAGATGGAATGCACCGGCAACAATCCGATGACCGGTACCGGTGAGATGGTCTACACCGACAACACGTACGCCGGCACGATGACGATGCTGATGCAGGGCCAGACGATGACCATGAAGATGAACGGCGTGCGCCTGGGGGACTGCACGCAGTAACAGCGAACGTCATCACGCCGTTCCGTCGAAGACGGAATGGTACAATTTGCGTGACTTCCATAGAGGGGATCACGCGATGCGATCGTTCGTGCTGGCTCTGGCGTTGTTGGTTCTTCCTGGTGTCGCGTCCGCGCAGACGGTACTCGACGACACTGAATGGCTCGCGTTCGGACAGATCGGCTTCGATCCCCCGCTCTCCGGCAGTGCGACGTCAGCTGTAACGGGCACCCTGGCCGGCGCGCCTCTCGTGCTCGGTAACGTCAGCTACAGCGACGTCTACGGCTCGCTCGCCCGCTGGCAGTTCGGCGCCGGCTATCGCCTGAGCAATCGATCGGAAGTGCTCGCCGCCTTCGGATACTCCTCCGGAGGCGGCAGCCGCGCACTCCTCGGCGTGGCGCCGGGCCAGCCGTACGTGGGCGAGTTCGAGTCGGTTGGCGAGAAGTCCTTCGAGATCGGCTATCGCTATCACGTCGGATCGTTCGGCCCGTTCCGTCCGTACGCCGGCGGCTGGGCCGGGTTCGTCCGCACGAACGCAATCGATGCCCCACTCTCGCTTCCAGGGTCGAACGCTGCGCCAGTCAACCTGCCGGTGCTCGACGCGTCGGCTGCCGCCGTGATCTCGGGGAACGGGGGGCTGTTGCTGCCGCTGACGCGGCGGCTGGCGCTGAGCATCGACGCCAACCTGCGCTGGCGTACCTCACTCAACAGTGCGAACGTGCTCGTCGGCACGGGACTCGACAACATCGGCAACGGCAGCGCGCGCTGGTCGCTTCCTGTCGTCTTCGGCGCCGTGCTGCACGTGGGAGCCACGCAGGAATAGCGTCCGTGAGAACGAGGTGTCGGGGACACGGCGCCCTGAAGCGCCTGCTGGCGCCGATCCTCTTCTGCGCATGCCTGCCGGCGGCGGTCTCCGCAGAGGTCGTCGCCGCGTCACCCGGATCCTTCAGCACGCGCGACGCCACCGAACTGCTCTCGGTCCCCATCGCGATCCAGCTCGCCGTCGAGAGAGGCATCGGAGCCTGGTGGGATCCTGCTTACACGGTCTCCGGCGACGCTTCCGCCCTGACACTGGAACTCGAGCCAGGCGGATGCCTGTGCGAGGCGCGCGCCGGGGCCGAGCCATTCCGCCACATGACCGTCGTCGAGGTCGAGCGAGGGCGGATGTTCAAACTGTCGGGTGCGCTCGGGCCGCTGGCGGGCACGAACGCGACGGGGATCCTGACGTGGACCGTCACCGAGCGTGCCGGGCGTTCGCGAATCGAGGTGACATACGAGGTGAGCGGCGATCCCTCCCTCCGGCTCGATACGCTCGCGTCCGAAGTGGATCTTCTTCTCACGGAACAGCTTCAGCGGCTCAAGCGGTTCATCGAGAGCGGAAGGCCTTAGCGGGCTTCGGGCTCCGGGCTTCAGGCTACAGGCTTCAGGCTACAGGCTTCAGGCTACAGGCTTCAGGCTACAGGCTTCAGGCTTCAGGCTACAGGCTCGGACACGGGCTGCGCCGCGCGCCACGGCTAGAATGTGCTCATGGCCTTTCCTGCCGACTCTCACTGCCTGACATCAACCGCCGTCGAGTCCGCACCAGAGGAACGCGAACGGCACCAGATCTCCGCCGAGTACAAGTGGAATCTCTCAGACGTTTTCCCCTCCGTCGATGCGTGGCGGGAGGCGAAGGATCGTCTGGCCGGTGAGATCGGTTCGCTCGCCCGGTATCGGGGCCAGCTCTCGTCGTCTCCGGCGACGCTCGCTGACGCGCTGGACCGCCTCAATGTGCTCGACAAGGAGCTGACCCGCGCCTACGTCTACGTGAGCATGCTGGCGGACGAGGACACGCGCGATGCCGCCAATGAGGGCCTGCGGCAGGAGATGGTGCAGCTGGCGGCGAACTTCGGCGCGGCGGCCTCTTACATCGAACCCGAGATTCTGCGTTTCGAAGGATCGACGGTCGCTGACTTCCTCAGCGCGGAGCCGCGGCTCGCGATCTACCGCTTCTATCTCGAAGACCTCGCCCGCCGCGCACCACACACGCTGACGAGCAATGAAGAGCGCATCCTGGCCGCCGCCGGCCCGCTGGCGGGGTCGCTCTCCAGCATCTTCAACATCCTGTCGAACGCCGACTTCCCCTATCCGGTGGTCACGCTGAGCGACGGCAAGGAAGCGCGCATCAACCAGGCCACCTACAGCGTGCTCAGAGCGAGCCCGAATCGCGCCGATCGAGAGCGCGTGATGAGGGCCTTTCTCGAGTCGCTCGGCGCTTTCAGCCGCACGTTCGGGACGACGATGAACGGCAGCGTGCAGAAGGCGCTGTTCTATGCAAAGGCTCGCGAATACAACTCGTCCATCGAGATGAGCCTGCACCGCTACAACATCCCGCTCTCGGTCTACACGCGCCTGGTCGACGGCGTGAACGCCAACCTGCCGACGTTCCATCGCTATCTCTCGCTCAGGAAGCGGATGATGGGCCTCGACGAGCTGCACTACTACGACCTCTACGCGCCGCTGGTGTCGTCGGTCACGCTGCGGTTCACGCCGGAGGAAGCCGAAGGCCACATCCTCGAGGCGCTGGCCCCGCTCGGCGCCGAGTACACCGAGGTGCTGAGGCGGGCTTTCAGCGAGCAGTGGATCGACATGTACCCGTCGACAGGAAAGCGGTCAGGCGCGTACTCGAACGGCGGCGCCTACGACGTGCATCCGTACATCCTGATGAACTTCAACGGCCGGTACGACGACATGAGCACGCTGGCCCACGAGCTCGGCCACACGATGCACAGTTACTTCTCCAACCGGACGCAGCCGTACGCCACGGCCGACTACTCGATCTTCGTCGCCGAAGTGGCGTCGACGTTCAACGAATCGCTGCTGATCGACTACATGCTCCGGACGATCACGGACGACGATGTGCGTCTGTCGATCCTTGGCAGCTATCTGGAAGGCATCAAGAGCACGGTCGTCAGGCAGACGAAGTTCGCCGAGTTCGAGATGCGGATGCACGAGCTCGCGCAGGAAGGCCAGCCGATCACGGGCGACACGCTCTCGAAGCTCTATCTCGACATCGTCAAGCGGTACTACGGTCACGACGAAGGCGTGCTGGTGGTCGACGATTACGTGGCTCACGAATGGAGCTTCATTCCGCACTTCTATCGCGATTTCTACGTGTACCAGTACGCGACGTCGTTCACGGCGTCCGAGGCGCTGGCCCAGCCCGTCAAGGCCGGCGACGTCGAGGCGACGAGTCGGTTCCTCGCCTTCCTCGGCACGGGCGGCTCGAAGTATCCGATCGACCTGCTGAAGGATGCCGGCGTCGACATGACGACCGACGCGCCTCTCGTGCTGACGATGAAGGAAATGAACCGGGTGATGGACGAGATGGAGCGCATTCTCGACGCAGGAGGCATGAGCGAAAGCTGAGTGCGGCAACGTGTGCGCATCGCAGCAGGACAGAACCCGATGGACCCGACCTACCGCATCCCGACTGACGCCGGCATCGGGCACGTCCATCTGAAGGTCGCTGACATCGAGCGCGCCCTCGAGTTCTACCAGGGCGTCCTCGGTTTCAACCTCGTGATGCGTCTTCCCGACAACTCCGCCGCTTTTCTCGCGGCGGGGCCGTATCACCACCACATCGCCCTGAACACGTGGATGAGCAAGGGCGCCGCTCCGGCTCCAGCCCGCAGTGCGGGGCTCTATCATCTGGCCGTCCGGTATCCGACGCGACGCGATCTGGCAGTGGTGGTCAAGCGGCTGCTCGAAGCCAACGTCCGGATTCAGGGCGTTGCGGATCACGGCGTCAGCGAGTCGATCTATCTGGCCGATCCGGACGGCAACGGCGTCGAGCTCACCTGCGATCGGCCGTTCGACGAATGGCCCAGGAACCCGGACGGATCGATCGGCCTGGCAATGGCCGACCCGCTGGACTTGAACGACCTGCTGAGAGAAGCTGAGCGTCAGGCGTAACCCGCACTCAGGCGAGTCACGTGACTACTGTCACCGCCACCCATCCGCTGCCGCAGGCGATTACCCGGCCGTCCCTGAATACCGGTCCGCTGGGAATCGCATTTGCCCTGTTGCTCGTTGGAGCGCTGTACCTGGCGACGGCCCATTCGTGGCGGCAGAGCGCGCTGTTCCTCGTGGGCGCCGGTGCGGGGATGGTCCTCTATCACGCCGCCTTCGGCTTCACATCGTCGTGGCGCGCGTTCATCGCGGAAGGCCGCGGCGACGGCCTTCGTGCGCAGATGCTGATGCTCGCGATCACGTCGGCGGTGTTCTTTCCCGCGATCGCCGCCGGCAGCCTCCTGGGCCAGCCGGTTCGAGGACTCATTGCGCCCGTGGGACTGTCGGTAGCCGTCGGCGCGTTCATCTTCGGCGTCGGCATGCAGCTTGGCGGTGGCTGCGCTTCGGGGACGCTCTATACCGCCGGCGGCGGCAGCGTGCGCATGCTCGTCACGCTCGCCGCGTTCATCGCGGGGTCGGTGCTGGGCACGCTTCACATGCCGATCTGGGAGCACATGCCCTCGTTCGGTTCGCTGGCGTTCGTCCCGATGTATGGAGCCCCCGTCGCTCTCGCGATGAACCTCGCGGCGTTCGGCGCGATTGCCGGTGTCTCGGTCCTTGTCGAGCGGCAGGTGAACGGCGGCATGCTGCGTCGGGATCCCTCAGCCCTGCGGGCGCGGTCGTGGCTGCGCGGACCATGGCCGCTCGTGGCCGGCGCCGTCGGCCTTGCCGCAGTCAACATCGCGACGCTCGTGCTCGCCGGCCGGCCATGGGGTGTGACCGCGGCGCTTGCGCTGTGGGGATCGAAGGCGCTGCAGGCGACGGGCGTGGACGTCGCGTCGTGGCCCTATTGGCAGGTCCGATCGGCGGAGCTGCGGGCGAGCGTTCTCGCGGACGTCACGTCGGTGATGAATTTCGGGATCATCATCGGCGCGTTCGCCGCGGCGGGACTCGCAGGACGGTTTGCGCCGGCGTGGCGCGTTCCACTGCGATCGCTGGCCGCCGCGATTCTCGGAGGCCTGATGCTCGGGTACGGCGCGCGCATCGCATATGGTTGTAACATCGGCGCCTACTTCAGCGGCATCGCATCCTCGAGTCTTCACGGCTGGCTCTGGTTCGCCGCGGCGCTGGCGGGCAACGTACTTGGCACGCGTCTCCGGCCGCTGTTTGGGCTAAGGTAGTGCCGCAGAAAGGAGCCACATGCCACGCTACCTGATTGAAGCGTCGTATACGCTCGACGGCGCGAGAGGTCTGGTCAAGGACGGCGGGTCGAAACGGAAGGCGACGGTTGCCAGGCTGGTGGAGAGTGCCGGCGGCCGTCTCGAGGCCTTCTACTTCGTGTTCGGCGATCGCGACGTCGTCGCGATCGTCGACCTTCCCGACAACGTGTCGGCGGCTGCGGTTGCGCTGATTCCTTCGGCGAGTGGAGGAGCGACGATCAAGACGTCGGTGCTGCTGACCCCCGAAGAGATCGATCAGGCCGTCAAAAAGACCGTGACCTACGTCCCGCCGGGTCAATAGCTCTCCGCGAAGCGGGTGCCCGCCGCGCGTGCACCCGCTGAATGCTCCAGTCAGTTTCCTGTACTCACTTCCTGCGCGGGCGTCGTATATACGCGGCATATGCGGACAGCCGTACTTGCGACGTTTCTTGCGACCTCGAGTTTCGCCGACTGCCTGTATCCGGCGCTCGCCTCCGCACAGGATGCTCAGGCGACCGACGACGCGACGAAAGTAGTACGCGTGGTGCGCGTGGCCACGCGCCCGGTCATCGACGGCCGGCTGGATGAGTCGATCTGGCAGCAGGCCGACGTCATCACCGACTTCCACCAGATTCGACCGGGCAACGGGACACCGCCGTCGGAACGGACGGAGGTGTATCTGCTGTACGACAGCGACGCGCTCTATATCGGCGCCCGGATGTTCGACAGCGAGCCCGATCGCATCGCAGCGCCGACGGCCCGCCACGGCCAGGGCCTCGGCAGCGACGATCGCCTCGTCGTCATCCTCGATCCGTTCAATACACGGCGGGGGGGCTACCGCTTCGAGACCAACGCGAACGGTGTGCGTCACGAGGCGCTCTACGAGAGCGTCGATTCGTTTCAGAGCGAGTGGACGGTCATCTGGGACACGGCGGCCGCCATTTTCGAGAACGGCTGGACAGCCGAGCTGGAAATACCGTTCAAGACGCTGCCGTTCGACCCGGCGATCGACGCGTGGGGATTCAATTTCGGAAGAGGCATCAGGCGCCGTGGTGAAGAGATGGCGTGGGTGTCGCGGAACCGCAGCTACAACCCGAGCATCCTCGGCCTCGCGACCGGGCTGACCGGGATGAACCAGGGCGTCGGCCTCGACGTCGTGCCGTCGCTCTCGATCAACCAGCAGCGGGCATTCTCGCCGTCGGACACGGACTCCGACTTCGAGCCGTCACTCGATGCGTTCTATCGCCTCACGCCGTCGCTCAATGCGTCGCTGACGATCAACACGGACTTCTCCGCATCCGAAGTGGACGATCGACAGGTGAATCTCACGCGCTTCAATCTGTTCTTTCCCGAGAAGCGCGACTTCTTCCTGAACGACGCCGACCTCTTCGAGTTCGGGCGCATCGGCGACGTCCAGAACAACGCGAGCAACGGATCGAACGACAACAACGGGCGGCCGTTCTTCTCGCGGCGCCTTGGTCTCAGTCCGTCCGGTACCCCTGTAGATCTGCAGGTCGGCGGAAAGGTGAGTGGACGGGTTGGCCGCTGGAACATCGGCGCCCTCGCCATTCGCCAGGATGGATTCGCGGACGTCGACGCCGGGTCGGCGTTCGTGAGCCGCATCTCGGCGAACGTGCTCGAGGAATCGACCGCAGGCCTCATCGTCACGGCGGGCGACCCGAACTCGAATCTCGACAATGCGCTGGTGGGCTTCGACTTCCGTTACCTGAACACCAGGCTGCCGGGCAGTCGTGTTCTCGAAGCCGAGGCCTGGTACCAGAAATCTGACACGCAGGGGCTGGACGGCGACGACTCGTCGTTCGGCCTCGGTCTGCGAATGCCGAACAACTCGGAGTGGCGCGGCGGCCTGAACTTCAAGGAGGTCCAGGCCAACTTCAATCCGGCCCTGGGGTTCGTGAGCCGGTCGGACGTGAGGGACCTCACGGGCGATGTCGGCTACACGTACTTCACGGACGGCGGGTTCTTTCAGTCGGTGTTCTTCGGCCTCGACGGTCAGCGGATCGATCTCCTCGATGGCGGTCTGCAGTCGGAGGTCTTCGTCGCCCGTCTGTTCGAAGCGGAGACCAATTCGGGCGAGGCGCTGAACGTCCGCCACATCAGGACGCGCGAGGCGGTGAGCGAGCCGTTCACCATCTACGAGGACGTGTTCCGGCAGGTCGTCCTTCCACCCGACGAGTATTCGTTCGGCGAGACCCAGGTGAGCGTGACGACCGGAAGCCAGCGCACCTTCTCAGGGGGCATCGACTTCCTTCGCGGCGACTTCTACAGCGGGACGCGAACGAACATCGACGTGGAGTTTGCCTGGAAGCAGTCGAGACACTTCGTGCTGACGATGGAATACGACTGGAACGACATCGAGCTTCCCGAAGGCGACTTCATCACGAGGCTGATGCGCCTGAATACCGAGGTCAACTTCTCTTCAACGTTGTACTGGTTGAGCCTGGTCCAGTACGACAACGTGTCGGAGGTCGTCGGCGTCAACACGCGCCTGCGATGGATACCGACAGCGGGGCAGGAAGGCCTCATCGTCCTCAACCACCAGATGCAGGACCGCGACAAGAACGATGCGTTCAGGTCCGAGCTGATGGACATCAGCGCGAGAGCCAGCTACACGCTGCGGTTCTAGGCGGCTACTTCGAGAACGTCTCCGGGGCGTGGAGCTCCCACCACGCCCTGGCGTTCATCTCGGTCCACGGTTCGACAGGGATCGCAGCCAGAGCCTGTTCCATCGCCTGTGCAGACGCCGGCCGCGAGTTCGGCTCCTTCTCGAGACACTGCAGGACCAGCCGATCCAGCTCCTTCGGAATCGGGAGCTCTGACGCCTGCGACGGCGCCGTGGGCCTTGTCTGCGCGTGGTGCAGGAGCATTTGCGCGGGTGTGGTCCCCGGGAAGACCGGCTGGCCGGTGAGGACGTAGTACATCGCGCAGCCGAGAGAGTAGAGATCGGCGCGGCCATCGATTGTGATGTCGCCGAACGCCAGCTCCGGCGCGATGAACGCCGGCGTCCCCTGCACGATTCCCTGGGCCGTGATCATCGTCGCTTCCTGGCCCGGCTGATCCTTGACGATCCCGAAGTCGAGGACCTTGAGATAGTCGTACTCGGCGCCAAGGCGCGCGACGAAGAGATTGGCGGGCTTGATGTCGCGGTGCACGAGACCGCGTTCGTGGGCTTCGGCCAGTGAGCGGCATGCCTGGCGAAACAGCGCGACAGCCCGTGACGCCGTCTGCGGCCCGAATCGCTCGACAATCTGATGCAGGTCGAGGCCCTCGAGCAGCTCCATCACGTAGTAGAAGCTGCCCGTGTCGTTGACCCCGAAATCGTAGAGCTGGACCGTATGCGGCGAGCGGAGCCCCGCGGTGACGTGCGCCTCGCGCTGGAAGCGGCGGACGAACTGTTCGCGCGCCTCGCCGCCGCCGACGTCGGCGCGAATCAGCTTCACGGCGGCCGGCCGGGCGAGCAGCCGGTGGCGTCCGAGCCACACCTCGCCCATGCCTCCCGCGCCGAGGCGCGAGACCAGACGATAGCTGCCGACGGTCAGTTGCTCGTCGAGCAGCTCCTGGTCGATTTCGAGGACCGTGCTCCGCGAGACGAGGATGGCGCGTTCGAGGACGGTGCGAAGCTCGCGGATGTTGCCCGGCCAGGCGTACGCTTCGAGCCGCCGCATCGATTCGCGCGACACGCTGTCGATCGGCTTGCCGATCTGCCGTCCGAGGCGATAGACGAAGTGTTCGACGAGGACCGGGATGTCCTCGCGGCGATCGCTCAACGCCGGGATGCTGATCTCTCGCCACCGCGTCGCGCTTCTGAATGCCTGCCATCCACCCTGCGCGCCGGGACCGCCGGCGCTGCGGCCAGAAGCCTGTGCGGTCGTCGACGCGATGATGCGCACGTCGGGGACGAGAGGCCGGCCGTTCGCCTTCGCTTCGGCCTGACGTGAGAGCACGTCGGCCAGAGCGGTACGCACCTCGCCGGGCAGCTCGTGCACGGACTCGAGGAACAGCGTCCCGCCAAGCGCGAGCTCGAGCTTCGTTGCCAGCAGCGGATCTGAGCCGAGAGCGGGCGGTTGCGTCGTATGGATGCCGGCCTGCCCCGGCGTGTGGAGCTCAGGGCAGCTCACGAAGATGAATGCGCCCTTCCGGTGCGAGGCGCCGTGCACCGCGTAGGCCACCGCTTCACGCCCGGAGCCGGACGGTCCGGTCAGCAGGACCGGTTCGGTGTTCGCCGCTGCGCGCGTCACCTCTTCGCGCAGGACCGAGACGGCGGCACTCGTTCCAATCAGCGGTCCTTCGACCCTGCTGCGCGCGTCACTCAGAAGCTCCTGCGCGACGCGCAGCTCGCGCTCTAGCGCTGCCGTCCGCTCCGCGACGCGGGCCTCGAGGCTCGCGTTGGCCGCCTGCAGCGCCTCGGCATCCCTGCGCTTGTCATCGTACAGCTGCGCATTCCTGATCGCGCTCGCGATCTGGTTGGCGACGATGGCGACGAGGCCCTGTTCGTGCGCATCGAAGGCGCGCTTGATCGGACTTTCGATCGAGAAGACCCCTACGAGCTCTTCGCGGATGAGGAGGGGAATCGCAATCTGGCTTTCGGCGTTCGAGAGGCCGGGCACCGGCACCGCGTCGCCGATCTCCGCGCCCCTTCCCGCCTTCATCATCTGCCGCCGCTGCGCAGCGGCATAGGCGCGCTGCTGCCCGAGATTGGCGACGTGCATCAGCCGCCGCCGGGCGGCGACGACGCCGATGACGCCGGTGCCGATCCTGACGCGGCCGCCGACGGCCTGGTTCTCGTATCCGCGGCTGGCGACGACGCGGAGCATTTCGCCGCCGGGTTCGACGAGCAGGATGACTGCGTGATGGAACTCGAAGAGCTCGTCCATCGTGCGCAGCGCGATGTCGTAGATCTCTTCGAGGTCGAGCGTCGCGTTGATGGCCAGCGACGCCTGCTGGAGGATCCGGAACTCGTCGCGGTCAGTTGACACGTGCAGCGCTCAGACCTGCGGGATTCGAGCGGGAGCCGCTACTGTGCACCCGTCTTGTGCGGCACCTTCTCGGCCGATATCACGCGGTAGATGTCGGCGGCGCGCAGCTTGAAGATCCCCGACATGCCGGTCATCGACGCGATGGCCTCGATCTGCATGTCCATCGCCTCGAACACCGGACCTTCCGTTTCCGAGCGGACGAACTCGAGGTCGAGCACCCAGTCGGCCTGGTGCTCGTAGTCGCCGAGGCCTACCCACGCGCGCGGGTTCTCCCGTACGTTCTGGATCGTCTTGCTGAAGAACTGGAACGACAGGGCCGCGTGATTGCGGTCGACGTAGTAGACCTGCGAGATCACGGTCGCGTTCGGCACGCCGTCAGCCGAGCAGGTGACCATCACCGCCGGATTCCCGCTGTTGAGCGCCGACTTGAGCTCGTCGGGCAGGTAGTCCGTCTTCATCTCAGGCATCGGGAGGTGGGTGCAGTCGCGCTCCGGCGCCGGGGCCGGGTGTCTGGACGTAGACCTCTCGAACGTCGAGCTCCACGACGAAGGTCGGATCCGGAAGTATCTGCGCGAGGAGCGGCTCGGGGTCGAGTCCGGGCGGGATCTCAGCGCGGATCGCCTTGAGAAAGCGTTCGCGGTTGCGGCGGACGAGCGGGAGGTCGTCCGGCGTGGCCATCCGGTGTCTGAGATAGGTTCCCTTGAGCTGATAGGTTTCGTGCGACTGCCGTTCCCCGATCGTCACGGCGATCTGCCCGTTGTCACTCAGGGCGTCGAGGAACTCCTGCTGGAACCTCTCGGGCATCGGGATGAACGCCGTCAGGGTGTGGCCGTCGGGCGCCAGTCTCCACGCGGAAACGCGGCAGCCACTCGGACGGAGATCGCGATCGCGGATTCCCGCGAGGCCCTGGTTGGCGTGCTGGTCGAGGAACTGGACGATCTTCGCGGGAAGCATGCTGGACTGGCTGCAGGCCAGGCGCTCAGTATACAAGGGCAGGAGGGGCGGGAGAGGCAGGAGGGGCTGGAAGGGCGCTCTACACTCTCCCGTTCACGTGGGGCTTGAGCGCCGCGGCGATGAAGTCGTGGGTGGGAGTGGGGACGCCGACTTCGCGGCCGATTCGCACAATCGCTCCGCTCAACCAGGGAAGCTCCAGAGGTTTGCCCCGCTCGAGGTCGCCGAGCATCGACGACTTCGATTCCGGCGGCATGGCCGCCACCGCCTTCAGGACGTCGTCTTCCATGGACTGCGGCAGAGTCACTCCCCGGCCGCGTGCGACGGCGACCGATTCGTGCACGGCACGCTGAAACATCGACCAGAGATCGGGATCCGAGACCACCGCACCGATCGGACAGCGGGTCAGCGAGGTCATCCCGCTGAAGACGGTCAGGCGGGCGAACTTCATCCAGATCTCGGAAAGGACCTCCTGGCTGAGCGTTGCGTCGATGCCCGCAGCCCTGCACCGCTCGTTGAGCTTCTCGAGCACCGGCAGCTGCCCGGGCTGAAGCGGACCGAAGATGAGCCTCCCGAGCGCCGTGTGCCTGATCACGCCCGGTTCGGCAATCGACGCAACGATATAGGTGGTGCCCCCGGCTACGTGCCGGGGCCCGATTGCCGCTGTCAGGCTGTCGACAGCGTCCACGCCGTTCTGGAAGGGGACGACTACCGTCCCGGGTCCGACGAGCGGCGGCAGCATCTCGATCGCGGATGTGGTGTCGTACAGCTTCACGGTGAAGAAGACCACGTCCACCGGACCGATGCTGCGAGTGTCGTCGGTGGCCATCACACGCGGGAGATGCAGATCTCCCGCTGCGCTGAGAAGGCGCAGGCCCCGCTCGCGGAGCGCGGCAAGATGGGGGCCCCTCGCCACGAAGAACACCTCGTCGCCGCCGGCCGCAAGGCGTCCGCCAAAGTAGCCGCCGACGCCGCCGCTCCCCACGATTGCGATGCGCATGGCGCTAGTTTACGTTCCCGCCAGAACGGTCGGTGGGTGAGGTCCTTGGGGTCGGGTCCTCAGGGTGATCCAGGACCTGAAGGTCCTGGCCCGCGTAGAATGCGCGGACGATGAAGACGACCTACGGCCGCTCTCCCTGGATCGACCAGTTTCCGGCCTCACGGCTCCCGGGTTATCCCCAGCACAAGGGCCACCTCGACAGCGCTGTCGCCATCATCGGCGGTGGACTGACCGGGGCGGCGACCGCCTATGCGTTTGCGACCGCTGGAATCAAGGTCGTCCTCGTCGAGGCCGGCCGCCTCGGACAAGGGGGATCGGGGACCTCGATCGGCTGGATTGCCGGCGACCCGGGGGTGAGCTTCGCGCTGCTCGAAAAGACCTACGGCGTACGGCATGCGCGCCGCGTATTTCAGGCATGGCGGCGCGCAGCGCTCGACTTCTCCGCGCTCGTCCGTCGCCTGAATCTCAAGAGCTACCTCGAAGCACGCTCGACGATCCATCTCGCATTCGACAGGGAAGATGTGGCTGCCCTCGAGCGGGATCAGAAGGCACGCAAGGCTGCCGGGGTCGAGGCGTCGATGCTGAAGCCGCGAGCGACGGAGAGCGAGGTCGCAATCGCCGCGCAGGCTCTTCGTACTCGTGACGGAGCCACGCTCGATCCCTACCGCACGACGCTCGGACTCGCCGGCGCGGCCGTTGCCCGCGGGGCGCTCTGTTTCGAGCGATCGCCGGCAACGCGCATTGTCTTCCGCCCCAAGTGGGTCGACATCACGACCAGGACCGGGACGATTCGCGCCGACCGGGTCGTCGTCGCAACCGGCGCGCCCACGCCGCTCGTCCGCCAGCTGCAGCGTCACTGCTGGGCCGACAGCTCGTTTCTGACACTGACGGATACAGTGCCTGCGAAGATCCGCCAGAAGCTGGGACGCCGCGACTCGGTGATCCGCGACTCTGCGCGGCCGGAGCACATCGTGCGCTGGGTGGGTGAGGATCGATTGCTCGTTGCCGGAGCGACCAGCGGCCGCGTACCGGAGAGGCTCCGCGACAAGACCATCCTCCAGCGAACCGGGCAGTTGATGTACGAGCTTTCGACAATGTATCCGGACATCTCGGGAATCCCGCCGGCGTACGGCTGGGAGTCGCCGCTCGCCCGGACGGTTGACGGCCTGCCCTATATCGGGCCACACCGGAATCTGCCGCGACACCTTTTCGCGTTTGGCGACTCGAGCCACAGCGTGACGGGCGCCTATCTTGCGAGCCGGATTCTGCTTCGCCATTACCAGGAGGAGGCGGACGCCGCGGACGAGGTCTTCGCGTTCACGAGGGTCACGTAGGGCGGGAAGGGCGGGAGGGCAGGAAGGGCAGGACGGGCAGGACGGGCGGGAGGGGCAGGACGGGCGGGAGGGCAGGAAGGGCGGGAGGGGCAGGACGGGCGGGAAGGGCGGGAAGGGCAGGACGGGCAGGACGGGCAGGACGGGACGGTTGGCCAAACGCACGGAACGTTTGTTGAAACTGGCTACCTCCTGTGGCGAACCTGCGACATCAGAATCTGGTCGCGTGGCAGCGTGCAGACGACCTGTTCATTTCGCTGCATCGCATAAGCGTTCAACACTTTCCGACCTTCGAACGATTTGAGCTCGGCAGCCAACTTCGGAGAGCCGCCTATTCAGTGGCCGCGAACATCGTGGAAGGAATTTCTCGCAGACACGTGCGCGACCGTCTCCGGTTTTTCAACATCGCGGAGGCGTCACTGGCTGAAGCCCAGTACTGCGTGCACGTTGCTCGCAGGCTCGGTTACGTGAGCGACGGAATGCTGGAAGAGTTGAATCGGAGCTTCAGCGGAGTCGGCGCACCTCTGGCGGGTCTCATTAGAATCACGAAGCAATCACGAACAGTGAGCGACTACTAGTGGCCTGTCCACGCTGAACGAGACACATAAGAGCAGAAAGGGCCAGTTTGATCCTTCCGAGTTTGGTGGGTGACGCCACGGGACGTCGCCGCAGAAACCGGTCCTTGTTCGGCCAGTACGGTCCACTCGTCGTCTGCGCTCCGCCCTCCCCCCGACCCGCCCTTCCA
>JBFWPD010000040.1:0-15454 GCA_050250175.1 Vicinamibacterales bacterium | reverse complement strand
GATGTAGAGATTGCGGGAGTCGTAGGCGACCCTCACCTCGGTCTGCTCGGTCGCGGGCTCGCCTTCGCGCGGCTCCTGCTGAACGAACTGCGCAGCCGGCGGCGCCGTCGCCCAGATCTCTTCGTCGAGGATGCCGTCGAGACCCGGCGCCTCGGACACGCGAACGGCAGTCAGAGCTGGCTTCCCTTCGACAGGATGGTGTTGCTGTGCGAAAGCGACAGCCGGGACGGTCAGCGCCAGCGACAGGACAGCGATCGTTCTCAAGAGGCGCTCCAGGATAAGTGAGTTGCGACATTATCCACTAAGAATGCCTTCCGGAATGCGTTCAGGCAGGAGTCCGGTCGCCGAGAAGATCAACCGGGAAGCCATCGTGGTTCTGGGCTGGGGCCGGGCGATTCTGCTGCAGATTGCCCATCCCCTTGTCGCCCAGGGGGTGGCCGAGCACAGCCCGTTCGGCCGCGGCGCATCCGACTACGCCCGGCGGGCGTATGGAACCATCGGCGCGATGCTGAGGCTGACCTTCGGGACCGACGCCGAAGCCGCCGCTACCGCCGCCCGAATCAACGCGATTCACGCCAGGGTGCAGGGCACCCTTCGGCATCGGGCCGGCAGATTCCCGCCGGGCACTCCGTATGCGGCGAGCGATCCGGCGCTCCTTCTGTGGGTTCACGCGACCCTGGTGGAGTCCCTCCCCCTGGCCTATGAACGCTTCGTCGGTCCCTTGTCGCCCGCGGAGAAAGACGCCTACTGCGTCGAGGCGGCCGAGGGCGCCGCCCTCCTCGCCCTCCCGAGACAGATGGCACCGCCGAACGTGACGGCACTCGACTCGTACATGAAGGAGATGATCACCGGCGGGACGATTGCGGTGACTCCCGAGGCGCGCACGCTCGCCGACGCACTCCTCCGGCCTCCGCTTGGACCCGCCTCGCCGCTCTTCGGCGTCGCCCGGCTGGCGACGCTGGGCCTTCTGCCGCCCGCGATCCGCGACGCCTATGGCTACGCCTGGAGCGCTCGCGACGAGCGCCGATTCAGCCGTCTGTGTGGTGCGATCCGGCGCCTGCGAGGAGTCGCGCCGCGGTTGGTGCGGGAGTGGCCGATGGCGAGACGTCTACGCGCGTGACGCGGACGCCTGGCGTTCTGACTGCGATTCGCCGTCGGTCCTGCGTCCAGCCGCGGCGGCCAGATCGCGTCCGAAGGGAGTGCCCGCGTGCAGGCGCAGCGCCGCCGCCAGCTGCTGCTCGAAGATGGCCGGCGCTTCGGTCAGCGACATCGTCGCCTGGTGGAAGATCTCCCGGGCCTCGGCCAGGTTCTGAACCACGCGCGCCTGCAGGCGCTGTGCACTGAGCTTGTTTCCGCGGTCGGCCGCATAGCTCTGCTCGATGCGGGCGAGGAGCTGTCCGGTGTAAGTGCCAAGTTCCGCGGCCGCCCGCTCTGCGGCCAGCAGGCGCGGCAGGCGAGGAACGACCAGGCACAACAGCAGTTCCGCAAGCTTCATCCGCTGTTCGGGAGCAACCGGCACCGACGACTGTTGTTCCGAGTCGTCTGCATACACGACCGCCAGTGGTTCGCCCTTCACCACGACGGGCACAACGAGGGCGAAGTTGGGTTTGCCGCCGAAGAGCGCGCGCGTTCCCGCGGTCAGGCCGGGACCGAGAAGCCCCTGCACCTGTCCCGAGCTGACGGCATCCGACAGCACCGAATAAATCCCCAGCGGCACGACCAGCTTCGAGATGTCGTTCGAGAGCTCGAATCCCACCTGGTGCACGCCCTCGAGCCGTCCTTCCTTCACGCTGAAGAGGGCTGCGCGACCAAGATCCTGCGCGAGTGTATCGACCAGCGCACCGAGGACGTCGTTCGATGTCTTTGCCTCGGCAAGACGACGCGCGGCATCGATCTGGAGGTCGAGGGGTGCGAGCGCCGCCTGGAGCCAGTTGGCCTCCGCGCGCTCGTGTGCAAGCTCGGCGTCCTCCGCAGCGGCCCGGAGTTGTTCGATTTCAGAGGCCGCGCTCGCCGCCGCCTCGCGCGCAACCGCGAGATCCTGGCGCACCGTCGCGACATCTGCCGTCGCCGCCTCGAGGGCTGCACACTCAGCCCGCGACGCTTCGAGCGCGGTGCGAAGGTTTTCGAGCTCTTCCTCCAGGGCCGATCTTGCGGCGGCTGCTCCCTCGGCACGCTCACGCGCCAGCGCCTCGACGGCGTTGGCCAACGCCGTCACCTCGTCGTCCATTGCGGACGGCGCGGCGACCGCGGCCTCGACCTCGCGAAGCGCGGCCTCGAAGGAGCTCTTGACGGACTCCTGCAGCTTGCGGACGCTGTCGGCCTTCTCTGCCTGAAGCCGACCGACCAGCGATGCAGCCTGTGTGTGTATCTCGTCGCGCAAATCCACCGGAGACCTGTCTCTCTAGGAAAGGGACGCGTGCTGTCCCTGGGACCGCCGGCGCAGAGCGATCTGCTCCACGACGGCCAGCAGTGCCTCTGCATCAAACTCGTCGGAAGCAGCGGCTGCCGCGGGCCGCCATGCTCTGTCGCCCGCGCTGAAGACCGCGTCTTCGAGAGCGTCCGCTTCGACTGGATCGCCGGCAACGGCGGGCACGACGGAAGGCGCGCGCGTGACGACCTCTTGTTCCGCCGTCTCCTGGCACCCCACTGCCTCCTGCAACGGTTGCGCTGCAGGTTCCGGCACGCGCGGGACGGCGGGCCGGGTTCTCGTCCCTTCGCGTTCGAGGTACTCGGCGATCTGTTGTCCGAATACCGCGGGATCGCAGCCCGCAGATGCGCCGTGACTCGCGCCGGGACGCAGTTTCCTCAGTCGAGAAAACATCCCGCCGCCCCCGGACGCATCGGCGGAGGGTTCGGCCAGGACCGGAATCACCAGCGTCTGCACACGAATGCCCTGGCCGTCCAGCCAGCGCAGGCGGTCCTGGAGCGTCGCCTCGTCTCTCGGTGAGAGCAGGAGCGAGGTCAGGATCAGATCCGGAACCCGCTTCTCCATCGCACGCAGAGCGGCCGCGACGGAATCAGTCACGATCAGCTCGGCGCCGAGTGGTCCGCGCGCCTGCTGTCCAATCCATTCGGCCTGCCGGCTGTCGGGTTCGATGGCGAGAAGGAGTGGCATTTAGATAGAGGTCCCGTACAGATTCTCCGCTGGATCGGCAAATACCATTCCACTCGAGCTTTTCCGCACCGGTGAGACAAACTGCGACACCGGTGCGCGGTCGCTGCGACGCTCACCGACGATTCTGACGACTCACTTACAGTTTTTTCCGGCGGGTGTGCGCCGAGCGCGGGGCCTGTCCCCGGGGCCGACGCTCACGTCAGGGATAACCCTTCGTGACTCCGCTGGTTGCCTCGTCTGGCCGGATCCGTTCGCCTGTGGCACGGTCGTTGCCATTTGTCGCCACAGTTCGAGGTGTGTGGGCACCGCGCGCCCTCCCCCTTTCGCGCGTCTCGAACGCGTTGGAGAACTCCCATTTCAGAAAGCTGGCGCTCGCTCCTGGGTGAAGACCGGCGACAGGCACCCGCTGCCGCCCCAACTCCACAACCATCGTCCGGTGCGACGGAATCGGCGGACCACCTGGTGGGCGTCGTCGTCGCCAGTGATGACGTATTTCGCAAACAGGTGTCGAAGATGCTGTCGTCGAGCCTGTCATCGGTCCGGATCGTCGACGAGCGCGCGTTGTCCGACGGCATCGCGGCCGACATTGCGGTCGTCGACATTCGCGCCGAACAGTCGGGCACGACGCGCCTCGAACGGTTGCGCGCAGTTGCGCCGAACGCCGGGATCCTGGTCGTCGCATCGGCGGCAGACCCGGAAGTGATTCTCGAAGCCATGCGTGCGGGCGCCAACGAGTTCCTGGTGTGGCCCCTGCAGGACGACAAGTTCCAGGTGGCGGTCAAGCGTATTGCGTCGAAGCGGGAGGCCGCTTCAGGCAGGCCCCCTGGAACGAAGCTCGTGTTCGTTGGCGCCAAGGGCGGGGTCGGCACCACGACCATGGCCGTGAACTGCGGCGTGGAGCTCGCTCGATTGAGCAAGCGGCCGACCGCGATCGTCGATCTCAAGCCGGGCGTGGGCGAAGTGGCGCTCTTTCTTGGAGTCCGCCCGCGCTACAGCGTGCTCGACGCCATCGAGAACATTCAGCGTCTCGACCGGGAATTTCTGCAGGGCATCGTCGTCAAGCACAAGTCAGGGCTCGACATCCTCGCCGGCTCCGAGGACTTCGATCGTCCGGGGGTTGCCGACGGTCCGGCCATCGAGGAACTGCTCCGCGTCATGATGCGGCAGTACGCCTACCTGGTCGTCGACGCCGGATCGCACATCAGCCAGGCGTCGCTTGCCGCGCTGTTCTCGGCGGATCAGGCCTACCTCGTCGCCAACCCCGACGTGCCATCGGTGCGTAACGCGCAGCGGCTGCTCGAACGGGCGCGCCGGAGCGGTCTGAAGGACGACCAGATGCGCCTGCTGCTGAACCGGACGGCCAAGTCGTATCCCATCCGCCCCAAGCAGATTGAGAGCGCCGTGGGTCTGCCCATTCACCACTCGTTCCCGAGCGATTATCAAACGGTCTCGGCCGCCCTCAACTCGGGAGTACCGGTCTCGCTCAGCGGAGACTCACCGATTGCGACGCAGTTCGACCTCTTCACCCGTCGAGTGCTGGACCCGACGATTCCGGGCGGCGCCGAGACGAGCGGCAGGAAGAGCCTGTTGAGCGTGGAGCGCTTCACGGGCATCTGGTAGCGCCTCGCGCCGCCGAAGCCGTCCGGGGCGTCCAACTCGTTCGAGTGGGCGCCCTTTTCCCTTCTTCCAGGCGTTCTCGGATTGGCATCGCGTGCCGGCTCGCCCGATAATGCGGCGATGTCTGGGCCTCCACCGGCTGTGCCCGCGAGGAGGGCGATCCTCTTCGCGCAGGTCACGAGTCTGCTCATCGCCGCGGCCGGCTTTGGGGTACTGGCGGGCTGGTTCCTGAACATTCCTCCGCTCACATCGCTCTTCCTCCCTGGTCCGACCGTCAAGACCAACACGGGCCTGAGCTTCGCGTGCGCGGCGATTGCGAATCTCCTCCTCATCTCGTCGTTTGCAGCGCACAGGCCGGTGCGTCTGGCCGGAGTGCTGTTCGCGACGATTCCAGCGGTTATCGGAGCGCTGACGCTGTCGCAGCACGTCGTGGGCTGGGACCTTGGCATCGATCAACTGCTGGCGCTTGAAGCGCCTGGCGCGCTCGCCACCGCGAGTCCGAATCGGCTGGGGCCTCCGGCGTCGACTGCGTTTCTGCTGATTGGCAGCTCGCTCCTGCTCGGCCAGCGGAGCTCCGCATATTCGAAGTCGCTGTCCCAGTTCGTGGCGTCAGTCACGAGCGCGCTGGCACTGCTGTCGCTGATGGGATTCGCCTACGGATTCACCGAGCTGTACTCGGTCGCTCAGTACACCGGTATCGCGCTGGCGACAGCCATCGCGCTGTTCATCCTGTCAGTCTCGATCCAGGCGGGACGGCCCGAGGTCGGTCTTACGGCGCTCGTGGTTCGCGAGGACGAAGTCGGCGTGTTCGCGCGGCGCCTGCTGCCCGCCGCCATCCTGATGCCTTTCGTCATCGGATGGGCGCTCGCCCGCGTCTACGGCACCGGGATTATCGATGCGCAGTTTGCGATCTCCACGATGGCCCTGATGCTGATCGCGCTGCTCGTTGGCGTCATCTGGCGGACGGGCACTCAACTCGTCCTGTCGCTCGACGAGAGAGCCCAGACCGCGCGCGCGCTCGCAGAAAGCGCGCGCACGCTCCGGGAGTCGGACCAGCAGAAGACGGAGTTCCTGGCGACGCTCTCTCACGAGCTTCGCAACCCTCTCGCGCCCATCCGGTTTGCGGTGGAGTTGCTCGACAAGCCGGCGACGGCGGCGCGAGCCAGGCAGACGATCGAACGGCAGGTGCAGCACCTGACGCGTCTCATCGACGACCTGCTCGATCTCACACGCATCACCCGGGACAAGCTCGAGCTGCACGTCCGGCCCTGCGAGCTTCGCCAGCTCGTCACCGACGGCACGGACGCCGTCAGGGGCGAAGTCGAGCGCGCGAGGCACGAGCTGATCATCGATCTGCCGCACCAGCCCGTGTGGCTGCTTGCCGATCCCGATCGAGTGGTGCAGATGCTCGTGAATCTCCTGACCAATGCGATCCGCTACAGCGATGCCGGCAGCCGGATCGTCGTGGGCGCATCGATCGACGGCAGCAGCGTCATGATGTTCGTGCGGGACAGCGGCAGGGGCCTCGAGCCAGCCGACCTGGAACGCGTCTTCGAGCGCTTCGTGCAAGTCGGAAAGACGAGCCACGGCGGGCTCGGACTTGGCCTGGCGCTGGTGAAGGCGCTTGCGGAACTGCATGGCGGCAGCGTCGACGCTCGCAGCGAGGGCGCTGGCCGCGGCGCAGAGTTCCGGTTGCGGCTCCCCCGCGCGACTGCGCCCGCCCACGACTCGACGGCAGGTCCTGTGCTGCCCATCGCGACACGCCGCATTCTCGTCGTCGACGACAACCGGGACGCGGCGGACATGCTTGCGAGCCTGTTGAGCGGGAGCGGCCACGAGATCAGGGTCGCGCACGACGGCGACGAGGCGCTCGCGATCGCTTCAGTGTTCAGGCCGCAGGTCGGCTTCCTCGACATCGGCATGCCGGGCATGGACGGCTACGAGCTCGCCACGCGCCTGCGATCGGATTCGCGGCTCCAGGAGCTGTTCCTGGTCGCGATTACCGGGTGGGGTCAGGAGGAGGATCGGCAGCGCGCGCTCTCGGTCGGCTTCGATGCGCACCTGACCAAGCCTGCCGATCCGAACCGGATCGCCGCGCTGCTCGCCGAACGATTCTCTACGGAGCTGACGTAGCGGGCGACGCCACCCGGTACCCCGCTTCGTCGAGAAGCTGGCGCACGCGCGGCTGCACCTCGGTCCCGAACAGCTCGATGCTCGTCATGAGCAGATCGTGCGGCAGCGTGCCGTTGCTGTACTTCATGTCGAACCGGGAGAGCTGGAGCGCCTGGACAGCCGCGGCGATCTTCCGGGCCACGGTCTCCGGCGAGCCGACACAGAGCGCACCGTCCGGGCCGGCTTCCCGCTCGAACTGCGCGTACGAGACAGGGGGCCATCCGCGCTCCGCACCGATGCGGCTCATCATCGCCGCGTAGTGGGGCCAGAGCTGCTGACGCGCTTCCTCATCCGTGCGCGCCACGTGCCCGGGCGAATGCGCCCCCACTGGCAGCGGCTGGTGGCCGTGCTCGGCCAGCGTCTTGTGAAAGAGGTGCACGTACGGCGAGAAACGCCGCGGACTTCCCCCGATGATGGCCAGCATCAGCGGCAGATTGTGCCGCGCCGCGCGGACGACGGATGCAGGCGTGCCTCCGACTCCCACCCACGTGAGCAATCGTCCCGACTCGATCGGCGGATAGATTGTCTGGCCGCGAAGCGCTGACCGCGTCTTGCCCGACCAGGTCACCGGACTTCCGGCGAGCAGCGCCGCCAACAGCTCGAGGCGCTCCTCGAACAGCTGCTCGTACTGCGCAAGATCGAATCCGAAGAGCGGAAACGACTCCGTAAAGGACCCGCGGCCGACGATCACTTCCGCCCGGCCGTTCGACAACGCGTTCAACGTCGAGAACCGCTCATAGACGCGCACCGGGTCGTCCGAGCTCAGAACCGTGACCGCGGTTCCGAGATGGATGCGCGACGTCACGCCGGCAATCGCCGCGAGCACGACTTCCGGCGCCGACACTGCGAAATCGCGCCGATGATGCTCGCCCACGCCGAAGAAATGCAGGCCGACTTCGTCAGCAAGCACGGCCTCGGCGACGACGTTCCGCAGCACGTGCGCGTGAGGAAGCGGTTGACCGTTCGCGTCGAGCGTGACGTCGCCAAAGGTGTCGAGTCCGAGTTCGATCGGTGCGCTCATCTCAGAGGATCCTCAGGGTACGTGCCTGGTGGTTGAGCCGGGCAGGCAACTCGTGCGTGCGGTGGTCGCCGGTTTGCATGATCACGAGCAGGAGGAGCCGACCGACCGTCGGCGCTGATTCCATGGGCTCCACTGCTGCGCTGTCGCACTCGACGACGAACTACGCGTCCTCGACCAACGCTTCGGACGTCATCCTGAGCGCCCATCCGTCGCAAGTGAGGGTGTTCATCAAGTCGCTGCATCTGCTCGCCGCCGCGTGGATCGCGGTGGTCGTCTACGTCCTGTTCTCATTTGACGCGGGCACAGTCTCTCAGGTCTCAGCGCTGACCCACCTGCTCGTCCCGGCGCTCTCGATCGAGACGGGCGCGGTCACGCTCGACCGATGGACACGGACGCTGGGCGCACGGGATTCGGCCCGCGCGGACGAATGGAACCGGGCCCTGGGGTGGGCAGCCTTCCCGATTGTCATCCTTGCCGGCACCGCGCTGATGATGACGGCTCGCTAGCGATGCCGGGGGGGCGGTACTGCAGGCCTGCGAAACAGGAAGGAAACACGAAAAGGGAGCGGGCTCGCCGCCGTCTCCCTTGATTCGCAGATGCTCAGGCGAACATGCCGAGCGGCTCGAAGCTGCCCTTCAGGATGGACTCGGGATTCTTCGCGCCGAGCCACTCATCGACCATCGATGCATACACCCGTCGGAAGTCCGTCGTCATCTTCAGGTTGCCATCGTCCAGATCCGTCAGGCTCGGCGGCGTGCCGTAGAAACCGCCCTTCACGCCCTTCCCGACGACGAACATCGGCGTCGCCGTCCCGTGATCGGTGCCGAGGCTGCCGTTTTCTTCGACGCGGCGGCCGAACTCCGTGAACATCATCACCGCGACGTCGTCGCCCCGTCCGATACGGGCGACGTCCTCCATGAAGCCGCGCACCGCGTCCGCGGTGTACATCAGAAGGCGGCTGTGGAGGTCGGCCTGCTGGACGTGCGTGTCGAAGTTGTTCCCCTGATAGCTGACGTAGTAGAGACGCGTCGGCATGCCCGAGGCGATCAGCGCCGCGACGCGCTGCAGGTTGCCGCCGAGCCCGCCTCCCTGGCCGTAGTCGACCGGTGTGCGATAGGTTGCCGCCGCCTCGCGCACCAGCTCCGAGCTGTCGGTCGCGTTCTGCGCCGTGTACGAGAGGAACTCGAGCATCGGATTGGACGTCGAGCGCGGCTGGCTCAATTGCGCGAGCGCTTCCACTTCGCTCTCGTTGCCGTCGCGCTTGAATCGTGACGGATCGTCGAAGACGAGCGGAGAGTGCCGGCCGCTTCGCACCGCCATCGCCTGGGATGTGCCCAGGTTGACGATCACATTGCGCGTCGCCGGGTCGTAGCGATCGTCGGCCAGGCGGCCCAGCCATCCAAGCGGGTCGCCGCCGTTGGGCACGCCCGAGTGCCAGAACCCCATGGACGAGAAGTGCGACAGGCTTGGACGGTCGTAGCCGCACCCGTGCACGACACCAAGCATGCCGTCCTTGTACAGCCGCTCGAAGCCCACCATCGAGGGATGGAACCCGAAGCCGTCCGCGGCCTTGATGACCTCGCCCTCGGGAATCCCGAGCTTCGGCCGCGCGCGGTAGTACGCCGGATCGCCGTAGGGAACGACGGTGTTGAGGCCGTCGTTGCCGCCTGACAACTCGATGACGACGAGAATGCGCTCCGGATGCCGTTCGAAGGTCGTGCCGTCGAGCGCCTGCGCCGTCAGCACGGCCGACGTGCGGCTCAACATCATGGGCAGTCCGACGCCGACGCCGAGGCCATAGAACCCTCGCGCCAGAAAGTCACGGCGTGAACACTGGCAGCCGACAGGCCTGCGATGACGGGACATGACGCCTCCCTACCCCAGTTGATACTCGGGCGTACTCAGCACGAGATACAGCAGTTCGCGAAGCGAGTCCTCGAGCGTCTCGCTCTGCGTGATCTGTGGGCTACCGAGCTTCCCGCGCAGGAACTCGACGAGAAGTCCTCGCTCCCGGGACGGGAGCGGCACCGACAGGAACCGGTACACGACGTGATCGACGGCCTCCTCGACGGTGTCGGCGCCGGCTTCGTTCAGCATCGCCGCGAGATCCAGTGGAGCCGTGCGGCGGACGATGGGCTTGGTGCGCTCGTATGCGAGGAGCCATCCCTTGAATCCGGCGTACCGCGTGTTGTAGTCCTCGTCCCGGTCCACCATCATGTTCGACTCGGCCATCGAGACGCCCGCGCCTTCGTCCTTCGTGGCTTCGGTCATGTTGAAGCCCTGCGAGAATCGCTGGCCGACACCAAGGTCGGTCGCGTTCATCGAGCGGTCCGGCGCGCGGAAGTTCTCGAGATCGGGAAACAGCATCCCGCGGAACAGGTTGCCGCGATTGAACAGCGTCGACGGCGTGATCCACGTGCGGCCGCCTGCCCAGCCCGCGACATTGGGCGGATCGAACAACGACTGCCCGAGACTGGACGTCATCCGGCCGAAGTCCGGAATCGTCGGCATCTCGCTCAACTCCATCTTCCGGTAGGTCGAAACGACGAGATGCACCGGACTCTTCACCTGCGTGGCGACCGTGGCCTCGCTGTAGAAGTCTCTCGAGAGAAAGATCCGCTCGAGCAGCGGCTTCATCTGATAGCCGCTCTCCCGATAGGTGCGGGCCAGCTCCGTCCGTAGAGCGGGGTCCACGTCCTCGCGTACGAAGAACCGGTAGATCTTCCCGGCCATGAACTCCGCGGTCACCGGCTGCTCGAGGATCACGTCGACGATGTCTTCGCCGTTGAACGGACCGGTCTTGCCCAGGAACTGCTTCTCGCCGAAGTCGTGCTGCGGCTCGTCGAACCTGAACTCGAGCACGTCGTTCGTCCAGCCGGTGAACGCGCGCGCGGCTTCGCGGACGTCGTGTTCGCTGTAGTTTCCGACGCCCATCGTGAAGAGCTCGAGCAGCTCGCGCCCGAAGTTCTCGTTGGGATGCGACTTGATGTTCTCGCCGTTGTCGAGATACACGAGCATCGCCGGATCCTTCAGGATGCCGACGAGCAGGTTGCGGAAGGGGCCGGAGGCGTTTGCCCGGAGCATCTCGTTCTGGCGCAGCATCATCCGGTAGTCGCGGACCTTGTTGGCGCCCGTCGCGAAGTGTCCGTGCCAGAAGAGCGTCAGCTTTTCCTCGAGCGGCCGCGGCGTGGTGAGCATCCGGTTGCCCCACCAGAGCCCGAGGCGCTGCGTCTCGATCGCATTCGAGTACAGTCCGTAGAAAAACTTGTCGACGATCGGCTGCAGCCGCCGCGCGGCGCCTTCCGGCAGGATCTTTTCGCCAAGTCCTTCCCCGCGCTCCCGCGCGCGTCGAACCGCTTCGGCCCGGCTCGGTGGAAATGGATCCATACCGGGATCCCAGATGATCGACTCGTCGAACGGCTGGAGGTCGCCGGGGATCGCTTCGTAGTCCACCAGGAGATTCACGGCCTCGGCCGGTGTCATTGCCGCCAGCCGGGCAATCTCGTCGGGTGCGGCGCCGAAGCCCGCGCGCTCGATCAAATGGGCGGCTCGCTCGTAATTCCAGTCACCGGGCGCGATGGGTGCGAGATCGCCAGCCCAGCGATCGAGCCCGGCGGCGAGGAGCGGAGCGGGTTCGGTCCTGACGGTCCCAATCGACGCAACGGCGAGGAGCGTTGCCAACGTTGCGTGACGGAGAGAGATGCGCATGCGACCCTCCGGCGCCGCGTGTCAGCGGCGCGTTTCCGGCGGTCAGACAGAAGTCGGGTGATTATACGCCCGCACTTCCGGCGCAGACTGACGGACACCCCCGGGTCGTGAGAGAATCCGTAAGTTTGCCCGCACCTCAACCGAAGACAGATTCCGTCTGGTGAACTCCACATGAACGTACTGCGTCCGACCGCGTGTTCCGCCGCCGCCTTCCTGCTGACGGCGCTGGTCGCCGGCGAGGTTTCCGCACAGCAAGCCGCAGCGCCCGTTACTCCTCCGCAGGTGCGCGCCATCCACGTGGAGACCCCGCCGGTCCTGGACGGCAACGTCCAGGACGATCCCGCGTGGGCGATGGCGCCGGCGGCCGACGAGTTCTGGCAGATCCGGCCCGTCGAAGGCGAGGCCGCCTCCGAGCGGACCGAGGTCCGGTTCGTCTATACCGATTCGACGCTCTATATCGGTCTCATCGCCCACGACCGCAGCCCTGAAGGCATCATCGTCGCCGAGAGCCGGCGCGATTCGTCGCTCACCGACACCGACAGCCTCCTCGTCATCTTCGACACCTACAGTGACCGCCAGAACGGGTTTGTGTTCGGCACCAATCCCGCCGGTATTCAGTACGACGGACAGGTGGTCAACGAAGGCGGTGGCGGCGCGGGTCCCGGCGGCGGCACGGCGCAAGGTGGATCGGGCGGAGGCTTCAACCTCAATTGGGACGGCAGCTGGGAGGTCCGGACTGCGGCGTCCGACACGGGCTGGACCGCGGAATTCGCAATTCCTTTCCGCACTCTGCGCTATGCGCGCGACGGACAGACGTGGGGCCTGAACATTCAGCGGAACATCCGCCGACGCAACGAGACCTCGTTCTGGTCGCCGATTCCACGGCAGTACGACCTGTACCGGCTCTCGCTTGCAGGCCAGCTGCAGGGCCTCGAGATTCCCACTCAGCGGAACCTCCAGGTGACCCCCTACTTCCTCACCCAGGCGCGGCAGCGTGGCAACGACCTGAGCGAGACCGACGGGGACACCGAGTGGGGTGCCGACATGAAGTACGGCATCACCCCGAGCCTGACCCTCGACCTCACCTACAACACGGATTTCGCGCAGGTGGAAGTGGACGAGCAGCAGGTCAACCTCGATCGGTTCACGCTCTTCTTCCCGGAGAAGCGGCCGTTCTTTCTCGAGAATGCCGGTCTCTTCGCCGTCGGCAGCCCGCGCGAAGCGGAGGTCTTCTTCAGCCGCAGCATCGGCATTGGCCGTGAGGATGCGCAGCCGATTCCGATCATCGCCGGCGCCAGGCTGACGGGACAGCTTGGCAGCACGCGCATCGGACTGATGAACATCCAGACCGACGACGTGCGCGGCATCGGCACGATCGACAACGTCCCGCAAACGAACTTCGCCGTCGCACGCGTCCAGCACGAGCTGCCCAACCGCTCCGCGCTCGGCGCGATCTTCGTCAACCGGCAGGACATGGGCGACTTCGCGGAAGACGATGCCTACAACCGCAGCTACGCGGTGGACGGACGTCTCGGCATCGGATCGAATGGACAGATCCAGGGGTTCCTCGCCAAGACGTCCACTCCCGACGTCGACGACGACCAGCATGCCTTTCAGCTCGACTCGACGTACAACTCGCAGGCATGGTCGTTCGGGCTCGGTTATTCAGAGGTCGGCGACAACTTCAACCCCGAGGTCGGGTTCCTGAGCCGCGGCGGGTTCCGGAAGGCCAACGTGTCGGTCTTCCACCGTTACCGCCCGACCAATTTCGGTCCGTTCCAGGAACTGCGGCCCCACTCGTCGTTCCAGTCGTACTGGGACTTCACGGGATTCCAGGAGACCATGCGCTGGCACCTGGATCAGCACTGGGAGATGCGCGCGGGACACGAGTTCCACACCGGCTTCAACATGACGCGCGAGGGGCTGAAAGAGCCCTTCACCATCTTTCCGGGCGTCGTCGTGCCGCCGGGCAGCTATGCACACAACGAAGCGCAGCTCGTGTTCTTCACGAACCGGGGCGCCCCGATCAGCTTCAACATGATGTTCACCGGCGGCGGCTTCTTCGGCGGCACTCGCGCTCAGACCACGCCCTCGATCACGGCGCGGATCGGCGAGACGTTCAACACCACGCTCAGCTGGGCGCGCAACAACATCGACCTGCCCTGGGGCGAGTTCACGACGAACCTGATCCAGTCGCGGGTTTCCTACTCGTTCACGCCGGAGATCTTCGTCCAGAGCCTGATCCAGTACAACGACCGCGCCGACGTGTGGTCCACCAACCTGCGGTTCGGCTGGTACCTCGAAGGCAGCACCGGCCTCTTCGTCGTCTACAACGACACGCAGGGACTCGACGGATCGCCGCTCCTCCGTGCCGACCGCAGCTTCACGGTGAAGTTGAGCAGGTTGTTCAACGTGCTCGACTGATCGAGACGCTGTCGAGACACGAGCATCAACACGAAGGCACGAAGGACCAGGATCACGCTCTTGGTCCCTTCGTCCGCGCCGGGTGCCTTTACCTTCCTGCCCTTCCCGCCCCTCCCGCCCCTCCCGCCCTTCCTGCCCTTCCTGCCCCCCGCCTGGCCTTCCAGATCGAATTTATACGTTCACAGAAACGACTCACATCGGTTCAATAGACTCCAGAACTGATGCTGGACGCGACGGCTGATGCCAGCCACGGTGATACGATTCACCCGGCCAGGTTTCGGAGAGGAACCGGATGGGACTTCTGACCGTAAGAGCGGCGGCCGGGCAGCTGGGCGTCGGCTACTCGACGCTGAAGCGGTGGGTACATACCGGCCGCGTGCGCACGACGCGGACCCAGGGCGGACATCATCGCATCGCCGACTCGGAGATTGCTCGCCTTCTGGCGAAGGAGCAACCGGATCCCAGGCGGTCGAAGGCCGCGGCCGGGCAGGAGGAAGCGCTGTTCGGTCTCAGCGCACGCAATCGCCTCCACGGCTTCATCGACGAAGTGCGCATCGACGGCCTGCTGGCGCAGGTGCGCCTGCGTGTCGGCGATCAGTCGCTGACCGCAGTGATTACCGCCGACGCCGTCCGGGCGCTGAAGCTGCGCCGGGGAGACGATGCGTTGGCGATCATCAAGTCGACCGAGGTGATGATCGCGCGGACGGGGCGGCCACAAGCGACGCGACGCGCCAAGCGGTAGCCGCAGCTCACGCCATGCAGGTCGCCTGTCGTGACGATCCCGGGCGGGCCGTTGGCCGCGGAGTATAGTCAAGCCATGACCATTGGACTCATTGGAGCTGGCAATATCGGGACCGCGGTCGCGAAGGCCGCTATCGCACACGGACACAACGTCGTTCTCAGCAACTCGCGCGGACCGGAGACGTTGAGTGCGCTCATTCAGGAGCTTGGTCCGCAGGCGAAGGCGGGAACCGTCGAGGACGCCGCGCGCGCGGGCGACATCGTGGTCGTCACCATCCCGCTCGGCAAGTACAGGACCGTGCCCGTCGCGCCGCTCGCGGGAAAGATCGTCCTCGACACCAACAACTACTACCCGGAGCGCGACGGCAACATCGCCGAGCTCGACAACGAGTCCACGACGACGTCGGAGCTCCTGCAGGCCCATCTCCCGACGTCGAAGGTCGTGAAGGCGTTCAATCACATCGGCGCAGCGCACATCCTCAGTCACGCCCAGCCCCCAGGCACGAAGGATCGACGGGCACTCGTGATCGCCGGCGACGACGCCGGCGCGAAGGCAACCGTCTCGCGGCTGCTCGATCAAATCGGATTCGACGTGGTGGATGCCGGACCGCTCAGCGAAGGCTGGCGAATCCAGCGGGACACGCCCGGCTACGGTC
>JBFWPD010000039.1:0-15521 GCA_050250175.1 Vicinamibacterales bacterium | reverse complement strand
ATCTCTCGACGCGGTCGCCCCGCTCTCGCAGCGTATCGAACGCGCCAAGCCGCGCGGCCTCGGACACGGCGTGTTTTGCCACCGATCCGATCGCGTGCGCCTCGCCGATCATCGACAGCGCCCGCAGCGCGACGACGTCGCGCGCGGCCGTACGGGCGACCTGCGTAATGACCTTCTGATCGCCCAGCGCCTCGACCGCATCGAGACTCTCGGCCTCCGTCACGCCCTCGAACGCCTCGAGGGCGATGTCTCGCAGCATCGCGACTGCTGCGGCGCGGACCGATTCGTCCGAGTCCGACTGCGCCACTGGCCCGAGGGCGCCCGGATCGAGCAGTTTCTCGACGGCGGCTTTCCGAACCTTCGGATCCTGATCCTCACGCGCCACGGCTGCGATGGCCGGCCGGTCGCCGAGGGGTATCTCCGCGACATATGCCAAACGGACCGCAGGGTCGGGATGGTGTTGCGGGGATTGGGTCCGGAATCGATCGAGCAGGGTCATGGCAGATGCTCCAGCCTGGCCACTGCAGGCCAGCTTGTGAGTGGGCGGTCTAGCTCGCCCGGGTAGTCCGTATTACGACGCGCCCCGGCCCGGCCTTTAGCCCTGACCGCCGGAGCCAGACAGCGTCGCTGAGCGCCCCATCCGTTCATCCGGGCCACTCAGATCCAGTCGAGCCACAGCCGCGGCGACATCACGGCCGTGCGACGATACCCGGACAGCCTTGTCGATAGCGGCGATGCGGCCGTCACGTCCGACGATGAAGGTCCATCGGGACGGAAATCCGGCCGCGCCAAGGACGCCGTACGCGCGAGCCACTGAACGATCCTCGTCGCTCAAGATCGGGTAGTTCACACCTAAAGACTGGGCGAACTGCCGATTGGTCGCGGGATCATCGGTGCTTACCGCGAAATAACAGACCTGACGGGCATCGAGGTCGGGGCGGTGGGCCAGCGAGCGACACTCGGCAGCGCACCCGCCCGTAAACGCTTTCGGGAACCACGCAAGAACGACGGCCTGGCGATTGCGGTAGTCGCTCAGCCGATACCTTCGCCCATCCGAACCCGGCAGGCTGAAGTCGGGGGCCTCATCCCCGGGCGCCAGCCTGACGTCGGACCGTGCGATCCGCCCCGTCACCAGGTTCAGGAGACCCTGCAGCGCGGCCCGCACCGACGTCGTGAACACTCTCAGACTGTCGAGTGGGCGCACAGCCGGATTACCTTTCATGTCATTCTAGCCGTCGGCGGCCGGCGCGCCCTCCGCGCGGACGTGGTTCTTTGACCGAAAGGTCCCGTTCTCCAAGATTGCGGATCCAGTGACCTACGAAGCGGCGCTGCGGAGACTCGAAGCAGGTCTGCGAGGTCCGCTCCCTGGAACTGCGGCTCAGGAGTTTCTGGCGCCGAAACCGCGGCGGGAGTGGCCCGACGGTCTCGACCCTGCGACAATTCGCCACGCCGCGGGCCTCCTTCTCGTCTTTCCGCGCGACGACAAGGCGCAGATCATCCTGACGGTTCGGACCGACCGGCTCAGACGTCACAAAGGCCAGGTCTCTCTGCCTGGGGGCGTCGTCGATCCGGGCGAGACGTTCGAACAGGCCGCGATCCGGGAAGCTCATGAGGAAATCGGGATCGAGCCGGCGATGGTGCGCCCGATTGGACTGCTCACGCCGGTTGACATTCCCGTGAGCGGGTTTCGACTGCACCCGGTGGTGGCCACGACTCCTTCCGCACCGCTCCTCCGGCCCTCGGACTTCGAGGTCGCGCGCATCATCGAGGTTCCGGCGGCCGAGCTGCTCGCGTGCGACAACCGGCAGGAAATACGCGTCATGCGCGGAGACCAGCCGGTCGTCGCCCCGTGTTTCAGAATCCGCGGCCTCGAGGTCTGGGGCGCAACCGCGATGGTCCTGGCGGAGTTCCTGGCCGTCCTGGGGTGGAATCCCGCCGGGCCAGACTGATCGCCGATTCTTGCTCATCATGCACGAATCGAACATCACTTTGCAGAAAGGGCCGGATTACGAGGTTTCGTGCTCGACTTTTCTTGCAGATTGCGCACGCCGTACGGAATAATGCAGCTCTCATCAAGCCGATATATGATTCCGCGTTTTCGCCGGTCCGGTTCGTGGTTCCGCATCCGGTGTTGTCACGGTCGGCTGTTCTGACAGGGGGTACGACGATGGGTTCCGCTGTTCTGGGCGATGCAATTGGCGCGATTCGCGACTGGTCGGTGACGAAGGGCAAGGAGTCGAGCGAAGCGCGCACGACCCTGGATTTCGGGAGTCTGGTGTTCGACGACGCGGTGCAGGAGAAGCGCCTCCCGAAGCCGGTCTATCACGCCCTGCGGCGGACCATCATGCGCGGTGAAGCGCTCGACGCGTCGGTCGCGGGCGCCGTCGCGTCCGCGCTGAAGGACTGGGCCGTCGAGCATGGAGCGACGCACTACACCCACTGGTTCCAGCCGCTGACCGGGATCACCGCCGAGAAGCACGACTCGTTCGTGTCGCCGACGGGCGGCGGCCGTGCGGTGACGGAGTTCTCTGGCAAGGAACTGGTGCAGGGCGAGCCCGACGCCTCGAGTTTTCCGTCGGGAGGCATGCGCTCCACCTTCGAGGCGCGAGGCTATACGGCGTGGGATCCGACGAGCCCGCCCTGGCTGCTGAAGAGCGGCGGCGCCGTCACGCTGGTGATCCCCACGGCGTTCGTCAGCTGGACCGGCGAGGCCCTCGACAAGAAGACGCCGCTCCTCCGCTCGATGGAAGCGCTGTCGAAGCAGGCGGTGCGCGTCCTGAAGCTGTTCGGATCGACCGCGGAGCGCGTGG
Source organism: Vicinamibacterales bacterium (assembly GCA_050250175.1). Lineage (GTDB taxonomy): Bacteria > Acidobacteriota > Vicinamibacteria > Vicinamibacterales > CAVVIG01 > JBFWPD01. The sequence continues at coordinate 12,711 of JBFWPD010000039.1, read as the reverse complement.
TCACGACCTGCGGTCCTGAGCAGGAATACTTCCTCGTCGATCGCTACTTCTATCTGTCGCGTCCGGATCTGATCAACGCGGGCCGGACGCTCTTCGGCGCGAAGCCGCCCAAGGGCCAGGAGCTCGAGGATCAGTACTTCGGTGCGATTCCCGATCGCGTGATGGCGTTCATGTCGGAGGTCGAGTCCGAGCTGTACAAGGTGGGCGTCCCCGTCAAGACGCGCCACAACGAAGTGGCGCCGAGCCAGTACGAGATCGCCCCGATCTTCGAGAACGCGAACCTCGCCACCGATCATCAGATGATGACGATGGAGGTGATGCGGCGGACGGCGCCGAAATTCGGGCTCGCGTGCCTCCTGCACGAGAAGCCGTTTGCCGGCGTCAACGGCTCGGGCAAACACCTCAACTGGTCGATGAGCGACGACGAGGGCCACAACCTCCTGAGCCCGGGCAAGAGCCCGCACGACAACCTGCAGTTCCTGTTCTTCTGCACGGCCGTCATCCGTGCGGTCAACAAGAACCAGGGCCTGCTGCGTGCGGCGATCGCCAGCGCGGGCAACGATCACCGGCTGGGTGCGAACGAAGCGCCACCGGCGATCATCTCGATCTTCCTCGGCGATCAGCTGACCGACATCTTCGAGCAGATCGAAAAGGGCGGCGCGAAGTCGACCAAGGACGGCGGCATCCTCGACACAGGCGTCGGCGTGCTGCCGAAGCTGCCGCGCGACGCCGGCGACCGCAACCGTACCAGCCCGTTTGCTTTCACCGGCAACAAGTTCGAGTTCCGCGCCGTGTCATCGAACCAGAGCATCGCGTTCCCGAACATCGTCTTGAACGTGGCAGTGACCGAGTCGCTGGATTACATGGCGAACGAGCTCGACAAGGCGATGAAGGGCGGCAAGAAGCTCGAACAGGCCGTCGCGGATCTGCTGCCGAAGGTCGTCAAGGAGAACAAGCGGATCATCTTCAACGGCAACAACTATTCGAAGGAATGGGAGAAGGAAGCCGCCAAGCGCGGGCTCCTGAATCTCAGGAACACGGTCGACGCCCTTCCGCAGCTGGTCTCGAAGGAGTCCATCGAGCTGTTCGGCAAGTACAAGGTCCTCAACGCCCGCGAAGTGCACGCGCGCCACGAGATCAACCTCGAGACGTACAACAAGACGATCAACGTCGAAGGCCAGCTGATGGTGCTCATGGCGAACCGGTTCATCCTGCCGGCAGCCTTCGAGTATCAGCGGCAGGTCGCGTCCAGCGTGGCCTCAGTCAAGCAGGCGGGCGGCAAGTCGGTCGAGGGCAAGAAGACGCTCAACGTCGTCACGAAGCTGACCGACGAATTCAAACGCCGCGCCGACAAGCTGCAGAAAGCGCTCGAGCACGAGGGCAACGGCTCGGCCGAGAAGCACGCGAAGTACTTCAGGGACGCCGTGATTCCAGCGATGCTCGCACTGCGCGAGACCGGCGACTCGCTCGAAGGCATCGTGTCGGCCAACACATGGCCGCTCGCCACGTATCGCGAGATGCTCTTCATCAAGTAGGTCCTTCGGGTCCTCTGGGTCCTTTTGGTCCTCTGAGTCCTTCTCGTCCTGAAGGACCTGGAGAACCCAGAGGACCTGGAGGACCTTATGGTTTCCTGAACGCCTGGTCCCTTAAGATAGGACCGCCTTGGCGAAGCGACGGACCCCTTCGGATCAATCCCTTTTCGACAACCTCGATCCCTCGGAGAGCGGCGACGCCGGACGTAGCGCTGTCGTGCGCTCGGGCACTCCGTCTGGCGGCAATGGCGGCGCAGGCTCCACGCAGGATGTCGCGCTCCACGAAGCCGCGCAGTCCCGGTACCTCAACTACGCGCTCTCGGTCATCACCGCGCGCGCGCTTCCCGACGTGCGGGACGGACTCAAGCCGGTACAGCGCCGCATTCTGTTCACGATGTGGCAGCAGAACCTGACGGCCGACACCAAGCATCGCAAGTGCGCCAAGGTGGTCGGCGACGTCATGGGCAGCTACCACCCGCACGGCGACGCCGCACTCTACGAAACGCTCGTCCGGATGGCCCAGCCCTTCTCGCTGCGTTATCCGCTGGTGGACGGCTCGGGCAACTTCGGATCGCTCGACGGCGACAGCGCGGCCGCGATGCGCTACACGGAATGCCGCCTTGCCCGCCTCAGTGACGAAATGCTCGGCGAGATCGAGCAGACGACCGTCCCCTTCCGTCCCAATTACGACGGGACCAAGACCGAGCCGGTCGTTCTTCCCGCGCGCATACCGAACCTGCTCGTGAACGGCGCCACCGGGATCGCCGTCGGCATGGCGACGACGATCCCGCCGCACAACCTGGGCGAAGTCTGCACAGCGCTCGTCAAGCTTCTGGACAACGAAGACCTCAGCACCGCGCAGCTCTGTCGCTACGTCAAAGGGCCCGACTTCCCGACCGGTGGACAGATCCTCAACTCGTCCGAGGAACTGAAGGAGATCTACAAGTCGGGCTCAGGATCGATCCGGCTCCGCGGGACCTGGGACATCGGTCCGGAGACGCGTTCGACGAAGACGATCTACGTGGACAGCGTCCCGTACACCGTCAACAAGGCGCAGCTGGTCGAACGCATCGCCGAAGTCGTCCTGAGCCGGAAGCTGCCGCAGCTCCTCGACGTCAAGGACCTGTCGACCGAGGACGTGCGGATCGCGATCGAGATGAAGAAGGACGCCGACGAAAAGATGGTGATGGCGTACCTCTTCAAGCACACGCCGCTTCAGCTCAACGTGCCGGTCAACCTCACGTGTCTCGTTCCGACGGAACAGCCCGAAGTGGGCCGGCCTGAACGGCTCGACCTCAAGGCCATCCTGTGGCACTTCCTCCACTTCAGGCTCGAAGTCGTCACCAGGCGCCTCGAACACGAGCTCGCGGCGCTCAGGAAACGCATCCACATCCTCGAGGGCTTCGAGAAGGTCTTCGACGCGCTCGACGAGATCATCCGCATGATCCGCAAGTCGGACGGCAAGGCCGACGCCGCCGAGAAGATCATGCAGCGGTTCGAGCTGGACGGCGAGCAGACCGACGCGATCCTCGAACTGAAGATCTACCGGCTGGCGCGCCTGGAGATCCTGATCATCAGGAATGAGCTCGAAGAGAAGCGGAAGCGCGCCCGGCAGATCAACACGCTGCTCAAGGACGAAGAGAGCCGCTGGAAGCTCGTGCGCGAGGAAATCGGAGAGATCCAGTCGAAGTACGGCGACCCGAAGGTGGATCGCCGGCGCACCTCCATCGCCAGCGACAGCGGCGAGCCCGAGTACACCGCCGACGACTTCATCGTCGACGAGGACAACGTCGTCATCGTCTCCCGCGACGGCTGGGTGAAGCGGCAGAAAGAGGTGAAGGATGTCGCCACGACGCGGCTCCGCGAGGGCGATTCCGTGCTGGCGGCGTTCGCCGGCAGCACACGCGCCACCTGTGTGTTCTTTTCGAACTTCGGGGCGGCGTACACGTGCAGGTTCGTCGATGTCCCCGCCTCGACGGGTTACGGCGAACCGATTCAGCGTCTCTTCAAGCTGAAGGATGGCGAACGCATCGTCGCGGCACTCAGCCTCGACCCAAGGGTCGCCGGACGGATTGCGGCGCCACAGAAACCTGGCGCCGAGCCGGGGCCGCCTCCGATCCATGCCGTAGCGGTCACGAGCGACGGCTATGCGCTGCGCTTCAGCCTCGAACCCTTCATCGAGCCCAGCACGCGTTCAGGACGGCGTTATGCGCGGCCGGCAGAGGGGGCGGCGGTCGTCGGGGTGGCAAAGGTCGGTGGCGAGGAGACGCTGATCGCGGCGACGGAGGGCGCGCGCGGTCTTCTCTGCCGGGTAGACGAAGTGAATTTCCTGTCTGGTCCCGGACGAGGGGTCATTCTCATCAAGCTTGCAGCGGGTGAAGACCGCGTGCTCGGCTTCATCGCGTCGACCGGCGATCGCGACCTCATGACGGTGGAGACGAGCCGCGGGGGCGAACAGACGATCAGCACCGCGAAGTACGAGGTGACGGGCCGTGGGGGCAAGGGACGCGAGTTGATGCAACGCGGGCGCTTCACGCGCGTGATCTGGCCGGGGCTCGAGGGAGAGATCGCCGTTTCTCAGTCGTGACTGGACAGGATCGACGTCCCGCCCTTACAATTCCACCGACCCTAAACGTCAGGCTCGCCCTGATCGCTGCGTTCTCTGGCCGGCTGAACCGGCCGCCGCGATCAGGTGCTTCTGGCCTGCAGCCTATCGCTGCTGAGTCGTTCTCTTTATCTAGCAAGGATTGCCTTTGGCCCATCAGGAACGTGTGAACCTCGCGGTCTTCATCGATTTCGACAACATCGAGATCGGCGTCAAGTCCACCCTCGGCGAACATTTCGACGTCGGCACCATCCTCGAGGCGCTTCGCGAGCGCGGCGAGGTGGTTACCAAGATCGCCTACGCCGACTGGACGCGCGCCGGTGAGTACAGCCGGGCGCTGACGCAGCACGCCATCCGCCTCGTCCAGCGCAACCTCACACCAGGCGGCGACAAGAACGGCGCCGACATCAATCTGGCGCTCGACGCGCTCGAGATGGCGTTCACCCATCCCCACATCAACGCGTACGTGATCGTGGGGGGCGACAGCGACTTCCTGTCGCTCGTCGAAAAGCTGAAGCAGTACGACAAGAAGGTGTTCGTCGTCGGCGGACGCGCTTTCACGAGCGTCATCCTCCAGCGCAACTGCCACGAGTTCATCGCCTACGAGAACCTGATGCGCCGGCCGAGCTCGCGAGGTGGACGGCCCGCGGCGCCGGTGTCGGTGGCTCCCATCACTCAGGCGTTTCCGCTCGTGCGCAGGGCGCTCAAGATCCTGGCCGACCGGGAGGTCTCACCGCAGACCGGCCTGCTCAAGAGCACGCTGCTCCAGCTCGATTCGACGTTCTCGGAGCGGAACTACGGCGCCTCCTCGTTCCTCGACTTCACCGAGAAGCTGTCGCAAGCCGGTCTGGTGGCACTGAAGCACGCCGGCCGGAGCGTCATGGTCGAACTGAACCCGGGACAGGCAGACGAGAGCGACGGCACGGCCCGGACCGAGGCCGCTCCTGCGGAGACGGTGATTCCACGCCAGGCTGGTCCGGACGAGTCCACCGAGGCCTCAGCCTCAGCCACCCCGGCGCCGCAACCATCGTTCGAACCGTTCACGCCGCTTGGCGATCAGGCGCAGGGCGTGGCAGTCGCGGCAAGCGTGCTCGCGGCGGCCACCAACGCTCGCTGGCCGATGTATCTGCGGAACGCAAAGCAGATCTTCCGCGCCGCCGGCTTCGACGAACGGCGCTACAACTTCAGCGGTCTGATTGAGTTGCTCCGCGCCTGCCAGCGCGAGGGGCTCATTCGCATGGAGCGGGACCGTCGCGGCGGCCTGCGTGTCTTCCAGGGACCGCAACTCAGCACACGCACGGCTCCTTCACCGCGTATCGAGCCGGTCGACGTCAGCCAGGAAGCAATCGAAACCCCAGTTGTGGATGGGCTCTCCTCGACGGAGGAAGCTCCGGCAGTCGCCGCTTCGTTTGAAGACACCGACGAGGTGATCGAGATTCAGCCGCAGGCCGTGGTCGACACGACGGCAGAGCTCCTCGGTCGCGCGAAGGCCCGCCGTCCGCGCACGCGGGCGACGACAACGACTCAGGCGTCAGGGACTTCGTCGCCGCGAGGCGCGCGCAAGACCGGCACGAAGAAGACAGCCGGACCGGCACGCCGGGGGGGACGGACCAAGAAAGAGGTCCCGGACGATATCGGAAACAGGTGACGACATCTAGGAAGCTGGGAAACTGCAAATCTGGAAATTGAGCCTCTTACTGCGTGCTGACAGTCGCGAAGTCCCAGCCAAGCCCCAGGCTGACGATCTGCGACCCACCCAGTAGAAGGTCAGATTTCCAGATTTGCAGTTTCCTAAATTCCCAGATGTTCAACGTCCTTCAATCGCGCTCATCCACTCGCGGACGAGCGCGAGCTGCGGGCCTTTCGCGCGCTCGTAGGCCTCGGCATACTGGCGCGCGTTCCGCACATCCTCGGCGGGATTGCGTGCCACGGCGCCCGCCGTACGCAGGTGGTAAATCCATTCGACAGCCATCGACAACGCCTCGACGTCGCCTGGTTCCGCTTCCAGATGGCGCTCGATGCTGCGCACTGCTTCCCGGCCCAGCCCGACCGTCGCGTACACCAGCGCCGTAGGCTTGGCGAACCGTACGTCGCCGGGCCACTTCGCTGCCGCTTCCTCGAGCACGCTCCTCGCCTGCGCCATGTCTCTCGTCCGAATCAATGCATCGGCGAGCCACAGGTAGATCTGGGGCAGGTCGTCGCCGTCGATCAACGCGGTCTGCCATGCCCCCACGGCCTGCAGGTCCTGCCCTGCCGCAGCGAACGTCGCCCCGAGGTAGGCGATGGGCGCGGTGCTGTCGGCGCTGATCTGGACCGCGCTCTTGAAGCTCGACTCGGCGCGGGCGTACTCGCCATCGGCCAGAAGAGACACGCCGCGATCGAACGCCTCCATGACTGACGAATCCACCCGGTCGCGGAACGCCTGCACGACTCCGCGCTGCGCGGCCTGCTGTCTCTCGAAGGGACGCGCAAGCCGGCCATCTGCAACCGGCAGGAAGACTTCCGCCGGTCCCGCCGCCAGCGATCCTCCCCCGCCCTCGGCGGGCGCCAGGGCCACCGGGGGCGGCGCGACCTCGAACCGTCTGGCGATCGTCGAGAGCGGGCGCGCATCGGGAGATTCACCATCGAGGACGATTGCGCGAAGCACGTACTCTCCATCGGGCAGGCGCCGAATCTCCATGAAGTCGGTGAAGACCGTCCGGCCATTGCTTGTCCGCCGCGGCTCAACGTCGAGCGCCATCAGCGCAGGCGCATCCTCGGCAGTGGCGACCTCATACCTGACGCGCATCCTCGCTGCCTCAGCACCAGACGCTTCCAGATACCCGTGCAGCAACCCGAAGTAAACGGCGTGCCCGATCGAAGGCAGAAGCGGCTCCACGGCATCCACCGGGCCACCGACGACGAGATCGCCCAGCTGAATCGAGCCTGCCGGAACAAGCCCAAGATGCACGGGGTGCTCGACCGTGCCTGTCAGGTCGCCCTGAACGGCAGCGAATCGCAACGTGTACTCGCCGGCCGGAAGCTCGGCAGTGCTGCGGAACTGCAGCGGCGACGGAACACTGCTCATCACGGGCGAGAGCATCGCAGCAAGCCGCTGCGTTTCGACGATGCGGCCAGTCCCGTCGGCGATGGCATAGGCGATCGTCGCGGGATTCGCCGAGACGAACTCGGTGCCAATGGCGGCGTGAAGCAACAGCTGAACGGTGTCCCGCCCCGGATCGGGCAGAGAGAAGGTTGCGACGCGCAGCGGCAGTGCGGACTGCATCACCGGCGAATTGAGCGCGTTGACGGCAGCCTGAATCGAGTCGGGCGCGGGCCCCGCGGGCTTGCTCGCAATCTCCCGCCACCACCGGACGTTCGCATCGCGATTCTCCACCTCGACATCGATGCGATGACGGTTTCCGTCCGTGTCCTCCGGACGGGATTCAACGCCGAGGAGGTAGTAGCCCGTGATCCCGGACTCGATGCGCGAGAGGGCCGAATCGGCTCCGCTGACGATGTTGAAGAATGTCCCGCCGGCATTCTCGGCGATCTCTTCGAGCGTCGTCTGAGCCGCGAAGCGATCGGCTCCCATGAGGTTCGACCGATCCTGAACGGCGACGTCCATCCCCTGATCGATGACTCGCAACACGTGGATGGCAGTGCGCGACGCTGCCGCCAGCCTGTTGATCTCGGTCAGCGCTGCGGGGTCCTGCTCGATGAACCCCTCGCTGACGAACACCATCGTCTTCGGCGCTTCGATCGACGCGAGCGCTCCGAGCAGAAAGCGCAGCGTGCCGGACGTCTGACGGCCCGCGGCGAACGACTCCTGCGCCATCGTGTTGGCGGCGTTCTCGACGCTGATCCTGCATGCGCTGTACTCGAGCCCCACGAGCCCGGCACATTCGCGCGCCAGGACGTAGTCCAGCATCGTGAAGCTCCCGCCGTAGATGTCCACGGCCTCGGACAGGGTCATGTTGGGTTGTCCGACCAGATCCAGCGTCAGACGTGAGCCTGTCATTCTTCCGATTGCTTCCTTGATTCGCCTGCGATCCGACGTGAACGGCGTGGACATCGAACCGGGACCGACGCCAATCGCGGCCATCCGATCGGTCGGCTGCAGCCGGTCGATGAACGATCCAAGCGCTTCCTGGATGTCGAGCGTGCCGCCAAAACGGATGCTCGGCTGATCGATCACGAACAGGATGAGGCGTCCCGCGCCGACGCCTTCGTTGGACGTGTAGCCCGCGGGGACGGGCTCGGCTGGCGGAGGCACATCGGCAGCCGCCAGCGGCACCCACTCGGCGCTGATGACGCGGCGGGGATCGCCGTCGACCTCCACCGAGAAGTCCGCGGCGGTCAGGTCCGTCAGAGGCACGCCGCGATCGTCGACGACCGTTGCGTCCACGGAGAGCAGTTCGACCGAGGATGAGAATCGTGGCGAGTCCTGGGCGCGGCCTGGGCTGCCGGCCGCAAGAACGAGCGAAGCAGCCACCAGCAGCGACAGGCGCCGGCTCGCGAATGCACTCCGCATCATCTTCTACCGCCTGTACATCGCGCGATATCCCTGGCGCGCCCGCACGTTGTAGCCTCCGTCCACTTCAACACGGATCTCCCGCCAGGCATCGTCCTGTGTGCCGTTGGTGGGCTGATAGCTCAGGAGATACTGATTCGACAGCTCATCGAGCAGCTCCGTGAATGCACCGTCGAGCTCGTTGATGCTGTCGGTCGAGAACATGCGCCCGCCCGTCGGCGTCACCAGGCGCCCCATTGTCTCGCGCAGGTACTCGTGAGTGACGCCGCGGCCCTGACCGATCATGTAGAGCGTCACGTCGCTGGCCTGAAGGCGCCGCTCCGCGTCGTCCAGGCTCACGCGGCTGCCCTGATCCTCGCCGTCGGTGAACACGACGAGAGACTTCCGCGCGCCCGCCTGCCCGAGCATGTCGGTGCCCTGCATCAGGACTTCATAGAGCGCGGTTGCGCCCCAGGGCGCCAGCCGATCGACCGCACGCATGCGGTCGGCCGGATCGAGCACGCGGCGCGCGAGCGGAAACACCGTGTCGTTGAAGCCCAGGAGGGTCACCTGATCGCCCGGCGGCACCGAGCCGAGGAAGCGCTTGACGGCGCTCTTCAGCCGCGTCATTGCGCTCGTCATGCTGCCGCTGATGTCGACGGCCACGGCCAGTTCGAGCGGAACGTCTTCCGATGCGAAGCCGGCAATCATCTGGAGCTGGCCGTCTTCGTACACCCTGAATGCGCTCCGCGGCAGCTCCCGCACGTAGTTGCCCTGATCGTCGGTGACGGTGATCGTCACCTGAATCGCATCGACATACTCACGATCCGCGAACGTCAGCGAACGCGTACGGACCGTCTGCACCATCCGTCCACCGGCGGCGAGATCGACCACCAGACGAATCTGATGGGCGGCCACGTCACGTCCGGCGTCCCAGACGCAGTCGAAGGGCGGGGTGTCGGTGGAGCACGCTTCCTGACCGTCTACGAAAAACGTCGCTCGCGCTGCCAGGTTGGAAGGCTCGATGGTGGCGCTGAGCCTCGTGAGGCCGGAGAGAAAGCTGTCTTGAGACGGCGACACGATCGCCACCTTCGGTCTCGCGCCACTGGATGGCTCCTGACCGACCAGGACTGACCATGGCGCCGCCGCAAGCAGAGCGAGAAGGACCAGGCGCCTCACCGGACCGATCTTATGGCTGAAACGCGGCGTCATCGTTGACTGGAACGAGCGGGCCGCCCACGGCAGCCGCAGCGGCCACATAGTCCTCAACACGCTCCCGAGGCACCGACTGTGCCGCACGGAAGAGCGCCCGCCAGTCGTTGATATGCACGGGCGTCGCACGTTCGATGAGCTCCTGCACGGCGGTGGTGAGTATCGACTTCGTCAGCGATGCAGGCACCTGCAGGTCCTCGAGCATGACCGCGAGGTGCAGGTTCAGGTCCGCGACTGCCGCAGCCATCGCGCCAATCTGCGGCCGCCCCTCGAGCAGGCGCCACCGCTCGGCCGGCATCATGCGCGTGCAGGGACAGCTGGTGACGGCCAGCGCGCCCATCCCCCAGGCATCGAGATCTGCGCCAGGTGCGCCGCCTCCCAGCGTCAGAACCTCCACGAGCGAGAACACCGAGGGAACGGCATCGGGCGCGTGCGCAAGGGTCCATCGCAGCACGCGCTCCCGCCGTGCGTCGATCTCCAGCTCGGTGACGACGCTCTGTATCGCCGGATCCTGATCGGCGCGAAGGCCGGCGACGCGACCGCGGCCGCGACGGATGGCCGCAGCGATGCTGGCGCGATCTCCGTCATTCAGCCTCCGGCGATCGACGAGGGCCACTGACACGGCGAAGGCCTCACGCTCGATCGACGAAAGGCTCGGCGCATCGGGGGGCAAGTCGGAGGAGAGCCGCCGGAGCGAGAGCGGCGCCAGCGCGATATCGAGACCGAGCAGCGAGCCATTGACGTGCCACGCAACGCCTGGCCGGAAATCCTGCCGCGGGATCATCCAGGGCAAGCGAAGGCGCATCCCTGACTCGGCGTGGGTGAACCCGAAATCGTGCCGCATCGCGACGTTGCGGCCGAGCAGCGCCGTGCCCAGCGGATCGCCGATGTCGATCGCATAGGCGATTGAGATCAGGGCCTCGGCGAGCACGGTGTCCACGAGCGCCGTCAGCTGCCCCGACACTCGCCTGACCGCTCCTCGATCGTTCGACGTGGCCGCTCGAGCGAGATCGCTCGCTGCCGACGACATCGTGGTTCGGGCATCGGGTGGAAGCCGGACGCCCGGCGCCATGATGTCGGGGTTCGCTCGCCCGAGCTCGCGCGCAAACTCGATCGCTGCCGACGAGAGCGAAGCCGCAGCACCGGCTGGTGCCGGCGAAGGACTTGCGTTCAGTCCGCGCACGATGCGATGAAGCGCCAGCGCGAGGTCGATCGAGTAGCTGCCCTGTCTTTCACGAACGGCACGCAATCGATCGACCTCGGCGGCCGCGAAGTCGAGCCGATACTCCTGGCCCTCCCAGACCACAGCCGGCGCCGCCGGATTGGCAGGTCCCGCCAGTCCCGTAACGAGGCGCGCTTCTGAACGAGGCGCGGAAGGCAACAGCGGCAGGAGCTGCCTGTCGATCCACTCCGCGACTCCACCCTCGTATCGCCCGCTCTGCTGAAGCGGCACCTGCACGAGCGACAGCAGCAGGCCCTCCGCACGTTCACGCTCGATCGTGCCGACCATCGTCAGGCGCGCCACAATCGCGACCGCGCCCTGCAGCTGCGCCATCTGCCAGAAGGCTCGGTTGGCGTCGCGATCGGTGAGGCCTGCCACACGCCGGACGACATCGGCATAGACACGCGGGTTCGTGATGCCCATCCTCTCGATGGCCAGCAGCAGCGTCCGGTGAGATCTGAAAGAGCGAACGGCTTCGAGAACGTCCGGCAGGTCCTTCGCTTCGACCCCGCCGAAGACGCGCTGGGCGAATGCCAGCTGGTCGAGGAAATCCCCTCTGGACGATGGACGTTCGTACCCCGTGACTTCGGCAAGCCAGGCCGCGTCCACGATGTCGTCCTGGCCGGAGATCGAAGGCGCCGGCGCCCGTGAGTCGTTCGAGAAGGCGGCAGACCAGAATGCGCGCGTCGCCGGTAGCGCGAGGACGCCCCGCTCGTCCACCCGGGCTCTCATCAGGAGAAATGACAGGTCGTAGAGCGGACGAACGAACGGGTTCTTCTGGAGATTCCATTCGCCGTACCCATTCGCTGCCGTCGTCGCGAGCGACGCAAAGCGAGCTGTTCGCAGATTCGCGTCGGCAATCCACGATCCCATTGCGAAGGCGGCTTCCGAAGGCTCGACCCTTTCGATCAGATCGAAGAGGTAGGCAACGCGTCCCTGCCGCTGCGACAGCAAGGCGCGGACGAAGGCAGCAGGACGATCCGGAGACTCGCCCACCACGGACGACCACAGCAGGGCGGCGCCGTCGCCACCCGGTGTGGCAACGCGTCCGTCGCGAATGCTGATGCTCTCACCGAAAGCCGCGAAGACCGGTGCTCCTCTCTGATAGATGCCGGCAAGCAGCCCCGGCTGCCCCGCGAGGAACTCGAGCGTCGCGTCGTCGAGTCCTGCCAGTCCGTACGCAAGCAGCGCGGCATTCGGATCGCTGGCGATTGCATGAAAGAGCTGCGATGCGTCGACCGGTCTTCCGAATACGGCATCGCTCCAGAATGCCGCGGTCAACGGAACAGGCACGCGTGCGAGATCGTCGCCAGTCGCGCTGAGCGAAGGAACCGCCAGGACCTGCATCAGGTCTGCCACGGACTGATGGCGCCCGGTCATCGGCCCGTGCAAAAGCCGCACGAACTCCGAAAGATAGATTGCTGGATCGCTTGCGGGGTCGAGGCCGATCGCGCTCGTGATCTCTGCTACGGCCGCTGGGACCGGAACGTCTTCGTACAGGGGCGCGGCCGCGGCAATGTGCAGCTGAAATGCCGCTACAATCGTGAGGCACGGGACGAGCGCACGCGGCATCTTCCCCCCGAAACGCGCAGATTACTACACATGGCAGCCTCGACCTACACAGCCAAAGACATCACCGTCCTCGAAG